>NZ_BAAAQM010000048.1:0-84612 GCF_039531675.1 Catenulispora subtropica | reverse complement strand
CCGGGGCGGGCCGGCCGCGTCCGCCCAGCCTCCGCGAGCGGGAGGCGGCGGTGCGCGCCTTCGGCGCCGGCCTGCGCCGCTCCCGCCGCAGGATCGCGGCCGTCGCGGCCTCTCTGGTGCTGGCCGCCGCCGTCGCTGCCGCCGCCACCGCCTGGTTCGACGGCGTCGCCGGCGCCGCCGACCGGGCCGCGGTGGTCTCGTTGTCCGTCGACTCGGTGGTGGACGGCGACCCGGCCGTCGCTAAGTACGACGCCGCGCACATGTCGGCCACGGCCGAGTACGTGGTCGAACTCGCCAACAACAGCCCGGACGCGGTGACCCTGGCCTCGGTCGGCTTCGACGCCGGCACGCTGATGGCCAGCACCGGCTGGAAGCCGGTCGGCGGCTCGCCGCGCATCCCCGGCGGCGCCACGGCCGAGGTCACGCTCAGCGTGCGGCTGTTCTGCCCGATGATGGTGGTGGGCGTGCAGACCGGGAGCTTCGGCGTGGCCGCGCGCGGCGGCAACGGGGCCTCCTCGATGCCGTTCCCGGCGCTGGACGTCGTGGTCCGCGACGGCGCCGGCGACGAGCGCAGCCTGACCCTGCCGACCCACGTCACCGTGCCCTCGCTGCTGCGCGGCGACTCCGGGGACCTCACGTTCGTCGGCAGCGGCCTCGAGCCCATCCCGCAGGTCGTCACCGCCGACGCCGGGGCCTGCGCGCAGTGGGAGGCCGACCGCGAGCGCCAGCTGCTCCAGCGCGAGCTGGCGACGCCCCCGGACACCGACCCCGAGCGGACCACCGGCGGCCTGGCCTTCACCTACGACAAGCCGCTGTCTCAGTCCGGCTCCACCTTCACCCTGGGCGTCAACGTGCGGAACACCACCACCCACGCCCTGACCCTGACCACCCGCAGCGACGCCGGCTCCCTGCAGAATCCGGCGGTGCGGACCGAGTGGCAGCCCACGGACCTCACCATCGCCGCGGGCCAGACACAGCAGGTGCGGCTCACGGTGACGGTCCGGGAGTGCCGCGAGCTCCAGAACGGCGACGTCGGTCGGGGCGGCGTCCCGGGGCTGGCCGAGGCGCTGCTCGAGGTCGACGACCCGGGCGCCGGCGTGACCTTCCCGGTGTACCCCGACCAGCTCATGACCGGTTCCCTGCGCATGGCCCGCGACACGGCCCAGGAGATCAAGGCGGCGTGTGCATGACCGACCTCATCGAGTCCGAGGACGAACTGCTCGAGCCGCAGCCGGCGCCCGGCCCCTCCGGGGTCACCGGACTGGCCGCTCTGACCCGGCGGCTGCGCGCCCGGACTCCGTTCGGCGGCTCCGGCGCCGACCCGCAACGGCGCCCGCGCGCCGCCCTGGCCGGCGTGCTCGCCGTGGCCCTGGCGGCCGGCGCCGCCGCCGCGGGCGTCGCCGTGCACCGCGCTGACCTGCACCGCGAGCGGACCCGCGGGCAGGACCGGATGCTGCTGCACCTGCTCGGCGGCGGAGCCTCGCTGGCCTACGCCGGCACCGGCGCCCGCAGCGGCCAGGCCCTCCCCGACGCCTTCGACGCCCCGCTGCCCACCGACTTCACCATCGGGGTCCGCAACGACGGCGCGAAGGCCCTGGAGATCACGGCCGTCCGCATCCGCCAGCCCGGCATGGACGTTGTGGACTCGGCGCCGAAGGCCATGGTGAAGCCCGGCGAGTCGGTGGCGCTGACCACCCGGGTCGCTGTGCACTGCACCGCCTCGGACCTGCCCCGGTCCCCCACCGGCGCGACGGTCGTCGTCCGCACCGCCGCCGACAAGGGCAAGAAGGCCGGCGACCCGATCGAGGTCCCCCTGACGTTCACCAGCGGTTCCGCGGAGGGCGCCGTACCGAACCCCAACCAGTCCCAGAGCTACCTGGTCGGTTCCTACGTCACCGGCAACTTCTACCACCTGTGCGCCAACGTGCTGGCGAAGATGCCGGCCGGGATCAGCGTCCGGGCCTCGACGCTGGACGCCACCCTGGGGAACCCGGTGGTGCGCTACACCATGCACATCGACGGCACCCGCGGTGCCTCCCAGATCGTGACGGCGTCGACGACCGCCCCGACGATGCCCGGAGTCACCTCCGAAACCGATCTGAAGGGTCCACTGCCGATCGGGGCCTCCGGGGTGGACGTCGCGATCACCGACCGGATCACCGACTGCACGGCGTTCGGCGACTACCTCGCCATCCGCGGCGGGGCGGCGACGGCCGCCCTCTGGCTGAGCTCGGTGGCGCCGCTCAGTGTGGAGGCCGCCGATCCGCGGTTCCGGCTGCCGCAGGAGCAGAGGTCGATGATGCAGAGCCTCGAAACGTTCGGGGAGCTGAGCGACGACAGCTTCCAGGACGCGTTGCTGGGACAGCTGGCCGCCGCCTGCCCCGCCTTGTGAGGCGGGGGGCGGTGGGGGCTCGCACCCTGCGGGCCCCGGCGCGGCTGCCGGAGCGGATCAGGCCCCGGCGGGGGGCGGCACCGCGGAACTGCCGCCCTCCGAAGCCGCGATCAGCTCCAGCACCTCGGCGCCGTACCGGTCCTGCTTCGCCTTCCCCACTCCGGCGATCTTGGTCAGCGCCGCGGGCGTAGTCGGCCGCGCCTCGCCGATCGCGATCAGTGTGGCGTCGGTGAACACGCAGTACGCCGGCAACTTCTGCTCCTTCGCCCGCGCCGAGCGCCACTCGCGCAGCGACTCGTACAGCTCCGGGTCCAGCGTGCTGGGGCAGTCCTCGCAGCGGCCCATCTTGCGCTCGGCCGGGTCGATCAGGGCCTTGTGACAGGACCGGCAGGTGATGGGTTCGACGGCCCGCCGGGACCGGCCCTCGCCGTCGCCGGAGCCTGAGCCGGAGGTGGGGCGCCGCCGCCCGGCCCCGCCGCCTCTTATGACGCCTCCGGCCGCGCCTTCGCGCGAGTCCCGGCCGACGCCGCCCCGCAGGCCGTCCAGGAACCGCGACGGGCTCCGGTTCGCCCGGCCGCCCGGGGAGCGCGCCAGCGACCACGACAGGAACAACCGCTCCCGGGCGCGGGTGACGCCGACGTAGAGCAGCCGCCGTTCCTCCTCCACCTGCTCGGGGGTCTCGGCGTAGGTGATCGGCATCATGCCCTCGGTCATCCCGACCAGGAAGACCGCATCCCACTCCAGGCCCTTGGCGGCGTGGAAGGTCGACAGGGTGACGCCCTCGACGGTGGGCGCGTGCTGGGCGTCGGCCCGCTCGCGCAGCTCGGCGCTGAACCGGTCGAGGCCGGCGTCGGGATGGGTGCGGCCGTACTCCTCGGCCAGGGCCACCAGCGCGGCCAGCGACTCCCAGCGCTCGCGCAGGCGGCCCGCGCCCTTGGGTGCCTGCGGGCTCCAGCCGTGGCTGGAGAAGATGGCGCGGACTTCGGAGGCCAGGTCCTCGCCGGCGTCCGAACCGTCGGCACGGCCCGGGCCGCCGGTGCCCGGCACCATGTCGCCGGCGTGGTCGGAGCGTGCCTTGGCGGCGCCCCGCAGCCAGACCTGGATCGCCTCGCGAACCTCGGGCCGCTCGAAGAAGCGCTCCACGCCGCGCAGTATGTAGGGCACGCCGGCGTCACTGAGCGCCTGCTCGTACTCCTCGGACTGCGCGTTGATCCGATAGAGCACCGCGATCTCGGACAGCTTGCCGCCGGCGTCGACCAGCTTCCGGATCTCCCGGGCCACCTCGCGCGCCTCGGTCTCGGCGTCGGAGTACTCGGCGAACTTCGGCCGCGGGCCGTCGGCGCGCTGCGCGATCAGCTGGACCCGGGCCTTGGCCGCGCGGCCCTCGGCGCGGTCCAGCAGCGCGTTGGCCAGGGCCACCACCTGCGGCGTGGAGCGGTAGTCGCGGACCAGCTTGACCACGGTCGGGTCGTCGTAGCGGTCGGCGAAGTCCAGCAGGTAGCGCGGGTCGGCGCCGGTGAAGGAGTAGATGGTCTGGCTGGCGTCGCCGACCACGCAGACGTCGGCCCGGTCGCCCAGCCAGCAGTCCAGCAGCCGCTGCTGCAGGGGGTTGACGTCCTGGTACTCGTCGACGGTGAAGTACCGGTACTGGTTGCGCACCGTCGCGGCGATGTCCGGGCGGTCCTCCATGATGCCGATGGTGAGCAGCAGCACGTCCTCGAAGTCGATGGCGTTGCGGTCCCGCTTGGCGCTCTCGTACTCGGCGTAGACCTTGGCCACCTCCGCGGCGTCGCGCGGCGGGGTCCGCAGTGCCTTCGCGGCGGCCCCGGCGTAGTCGTCGGCCACGACCTGCGTCGACTTGGCCCACTCGATCTCGCCGGCCAGATCGCGCAGCTCGGCCCGTTCGGCGTGCAGCCGCAGCCGCCGCACCGCCTCGGCGACCAGCGGGATCTTCGACTCGATCAGCTGCGGCGCCGGCCCCCCGACCGCCTTGGGCCAGAAGTACTGGAGCTGGCGCAGCGCCGCGGCGTGGAACGTCCGCGCCTGCACCCCGCCGGCCCCGAGCTGCCGCAACCGCCCGCGCATCTCCCCCGCCGCGCGCTGGGTGAAGGTGACGGCCAGCACCTGCGAGGGGATGTACTCACCGGTGCCGACGCCGTAGGCGATGCGGTAGGTGATGGCCCGCGTCTTCCCGGTCCCGGCCCCGGCCAGCACGCACACCGGCCCGTGCAGCGCCTCGGCCACCGCCCGCTGCTCGGGATCGAGCGCGTCGAGCAGCGCGGCTGCGGGTAAGGGGGCCTGCCCTGGTGTCGTCTGCGGCATCTGCCCATGTTCCCATCCGACCCCGACACACTCCGCACGACTTCGCGGAAGAATCGAACGCCCGCCGCGGTTGCACACAACCGGATGTCCCCGACAGCGACAGGATGTGAGAGATGAGCGACCAGATCACGATGTACTCGACGACCTGGTGCGGTTACTGCCGCCGGCTCAAGAGCCAGCTCGAGCGTGAGGGCATCGGATTCGCGGAGGTCGACATCGAGCAGGTGCCGGACGCCGCGCAGTACGTGATGTCGGTGAACGGCGGGAACCAGACCGTGCCGACGGTGGTCGTGCTGTCCCCGTCCGGGGAGAAGGTCGCGATGACGAACCCGTCGCTCGCCCAGGTCAAGCAGGCAGCGGGGATCTGAGGCGGCTCGTCCGCCGCTGCTGCGCGTCAGGCCTCCGGCCCACCGGCCGGAGGCTCTTCGTCGTCCGCGAGCGGCTCCCCCTCCACGAACTTCACGTCCGGCTCCGAGGCCGGGTTGATCCAGGCCCGCATGGTGATCGACGGTGACCAGGCCTTCGGTTCCTCCTGCCAGGCGGCCACGGCCTCGCGGAAGTCGGGGTTGGCTATACCGAGGGACAAGCTCGGGAAGGTCTGGACGGTCGTGGAGTCGTCCTCTAGGTAATGGCCCCAGGACTTGCCGCACTTGCAGAAGCGCTTCTCGGGAAAGAGCTTCACGATGTCGTGGCAGTGGGCGCAGTACATCAGTTTCATGGCCGCACGGTAGCGGCGCCCTTCCCGCGAAGGCACCGCCTTTTCCGGCACCGTCTTTTCTTCGGCGGCCACCCCACCTTCGAGTGGCTTACCCACACACCGCGTGACGATCCCATCACTCTGCGACTACACCTGATCTCATGCTGACCAAGGCCGCAGGGATCCTCGTCGCCCTCATCATCGTCGGGGTCGCGACCACGCACTCGCACGCCGCCCGCCCCGTCTGCCCCTCCGGGCCGAGGTCAGCTCACGCGACGAACACCGCGACGAGCACCACGGGGCGTTAGCGCGGGCTACGGCGCCGGCGAACTGTCCGCGATGGTGAACAGCTGCTTCGCCTTCGCGTCCAGATAAGGCCCGGCCAGCCAGTTCCCGCCGTGCGCGTTGTGCGCACTGCCCACCGACGTGTTGGTGATCAGCGAGAGGTCGCCGGCGGCCTGCCCGGGTGCGCGGGCGAACCAGCCGCCTCCTGAGGCGCCGCCGGTCAGATCGCAGCCGGCCCGGTACTCCTTGGCGTCCGGGCCCAGCTCGGTCACGTTCAGCAGCTGGACCGAGTCCGCCGTGCAGCCCCACTGCGCCATGCCGTTGAACGGCTCGGCCGCCGGGTAGCCGCGGATCGTCATGGACGGGGTCTTGTCCTGGCCGGTCGGGGCGTTGAACCAGAGCGGGACCGGCTTGGCGCCCGCCGCCTCGACCGCGTCGTCCAGGGTCTGGCCGTCGTCGTTGCGGCCGACCTCGATCACCGCGTAGTCGTGGGCGAGGTCGCCGCCGTGCTCGTCGCCGGTCTTCACCCACTCCGGCGAGGTCCACACGTGCACCGCCGAGAAGGTGCCCAGCGGGGCGTACTGCGCCAGGTCCGAGGGGTCGACGTTGGGGTCGCCGTCGTTGTTGTCGAAGGCGGGCACGAAGACCATGCCCGAGTGCCAGGTGCCGTCCTTGCCGTCGTGGACGCAGTGCCCGGCGGTCCACACCAGGCTCCGGTTCCTGCTCTTGATCACGGTGCCGGAGCACACGTAGTAGTTCCCGGAGTTCTGGTCGCCCTGCCGGTAGAAGAACAGCTTCCCGGTGATCGCGCCGCTCTTGTTCGTGTACGGGCCCGCGATCTGCCGGGCGGCCACCGGGCTGGGCAGCGGCGCGTTGTCGAAGGAGGGCAGCGAGGTCCCGGTCAGACCGCCGTCCCGGCCCTGGCGCGCGCCGCCGGCCGCGGACGGCTGCTTCGTCGGGCTCATCACCGAGCCGACGATGTCCCCGCCGTCGGAGGAGGCCTGGCCGACGACGCCGTTCTCGGCGCACCCGGCGAGCAGCGCGGCGGCTGCGGCGAGCCCCAGTAGCGTCGAAACCACTCGGCCCTTGTCCCGTCGGTGACGTCGCGGGCGTATCAGCATGGCGTTTCCTCCCCTCCCTTCGACGCCACGACCCTACCAAGCGGTTCTCTGAAAGAAGTCTGACTCGCCCGTGGCCCGGGTTACCCCGCCACCGGGTCGCCGCCGTACCAGTGGTTGATCAGCCGGCGCGAGATGGAGATCTCCAGCGGCAGCATCAGCAGCTCGCCGGTGCTGACCGCCTCCTTCAGCTCGGCGCGGCTGTACCATTTCGCCCAGTCCAGCTCGGTGCCGTCCAACCTCAACGCCGAGTCCTCGACGGTGGCGGCGAAGCCGAGCATCAGCGAGCGCGGCAGCGGCCAGGGCTGGCTGCCGAGGTAGCGCACCGAGGTGACGCGCAGCCCGGCCTCCTCCTCGCACTCACGGGCCACCGCGGCCTCCAGCGTCTCGCCGGGCTCGACGAACCCCGCGAGCACCGAGGCCCGGTTCGGCGGCCAGGAGGAGTTGCGGGCCAGCAGCAGCCGGTCGTCGGGGTCGGTGACAGCCATGATCACCGCCGGGTCGGTGCGCGGGAAGTGCTCGGTGCCGCAGTGGTCGCACTGCCGCACCGAGCCCGCGGACGTGGTGCGGGTCGGGTGCCCGCAGACGCCGCAGAACCGGTGCGTCCGGTGCCAGTTGTCGAGCCCGACCGCGTGCGCCAGCAGCCCGCCCTCGCGGTCCGGCAGCAGCGCGGCGATCTCGCGGACGTGCCGCAACTCGCCCAGCTCCGGCACGTCCTCGGCGGCCGGCGGCCGCGGCGAGGTGAGCGCCGCGCCCGGGGTGGAGGCCGAGCCGGCGGTCGAGGCCGTGGGCTCGCCGTCCGGGCCGGGCGAGCCGACGCTCACGGCGAAGTACGCCGTGCCGTCGGCCACGCCCAGGAAGAGCCGCTCGGCGTCCGCGTGGCGGGCGTCGAAGAACGCGCCGTCCCGGAACACCAGGCTCGGAGCCGGGTCGAGGAGGGCCTCGGCGCGGGAGTCGTCGACCGCGAACACCCGGGTGCCGGGGTCGGCCCAGGCCGCCGCCAGCCACGCGTCGTCGACGCGCCGCTCGGCCGAGCGGTCCACGTCGGACCGGGCCAGCAGCATCCGTCCGAGTTCGCCTTCGAAGTACCGCGCCTGCTCGCTCATGTCGATTCCTCCCCGAACCGATCCCGATCCGTACCGTGTCTTCTCCGCCCGGACTCGCCTCAGCCCTTCTCGGCCAGGTCGGACCACAGATACGCGGCGGCCTCGGCGCCCTTGAGCAGCAGCGGCATCGTCATGCTCTCGTTCGGAGAATGCCAGCCGTCGGAGGGCAGCGAAACGCCGAGGAACACCACCGGCGCCCCGATGACCTCCTGCAGGTCGGCCTCCGGGCCGGAGCCGCCCTCGCGGGTGAACAGCACCTCGCGCGGGGCGTCGGGCTCACCGAAGGCCTTGCCCATGGAGCGGGTGACCGCCTGCACCGCCGGGTGGTCCAACGGGGTCATGCAGGGCTTCACGCCGTCGGACTCCCAGTGGTGCGACCCGGTCAGCCCGGCCGGGACGTTCGCGTAGAACCAGTCCTCGAACTTCTTCGCCACGTCCAGCGGCTCCTGGCCGGCCACCAGCCGCATCGAGATCTTGACGTGCGCCGCGGCCGGGACGATGGTCTTGTGCCCGGGGCCGGTGTGCCCGCCCCAGAAGCCGTTCAGCTCGAAGGTCGGCCGCGCCCAGACCCGCTCCAGGGTGGTGAACCCGGCCTCGCCGGCGGTGGCCGCGGACTTCGCGTTCCCCAGCCAGGCCTGCTCGTCGAACGGCAGCTTCGCGAACATCTCGCGGTCGGTCTCGGTGAGTTCCACGACACCGTCGTAGAACCCGGGGATGGTGACCCGCTTGTCGTCGTCGTGGACCCGGCCCATGATCCGGACCAGCTCGGTCAGCGGGTTCGGGATCGCGCCGCCGAAGGAACCGGAGTGCACGTCGTTGGCCGGGCCGCTGAGATCGACCTGGCCGGTGATCATGCCGCGCATGCCGGTGCAGGTGGACGGCGTCTCACGGTCCCACATGCCGGTGTCGGAGACCACGACGACGTCGGCCCGGACCCGGTCGCGCTTCTCCTCCAGCAGGGCGCGGAAGTTCGGCGAGCCGGACTCCTCCTCGCCCTCGGCGATGATCTTCAGGTTCACGGCGGGAGCGGTGCGGCCGGTCGCGGCCAGGTGCGCGCGCAGACCCAGCAGGTGGAACGCCAGCTGCCCCTTGTCGTCGGCCGAACCGCGCGCGTAGAGCCGGTCGCCCTTGACCGTCGGCTCGAACGGCGGCGTCTCCCACAGGTCCAGCGGCGTCACCGGCTGCACGTCGTGGTGGCCGTAGAGGGCGACGGTCGGCGCGCCCTCGTCGCCCGAGGGCCACTCGGCGAACACCGTCGGCAGGCCCTGGCCGCCCGCGGTCTCCCAGATCTCCACCGTCGGGAAGCCGACCTCCCGCAGCTTCGCCGCCAGCCACTCCGCCGACTTCCGCACATCCGGCGCGCTCGCCGGGTCGGAGGAGATCGACGGGATGCGCAGCCACTCGCTGAGCTCGGCGAAGAACTCGTCGGCGTGTTCGGCGACGTACGGACGGACGGCCTTGTCCGAAGCAGAAGTCATGCCGGAGACATTACTCCTGCCCCGGACGGGACGATCATCCGATCAGATCGGCCGGAACGCCCTGCAAGGCAGCGGGGCGTAGGACGCCCCCGAGGCTTGCGGCACCTACCGGGAGAACCTGCCGCGCGACCGGTCAGCCGACCAGATCGGCCGGCACGCCCTGCAACGCCACCGGCCGCGTGAACCGCCGGATCGCCTCGGTGCCCACCGACGTGCTCCACGCCGCCGAGGTCGCCGGCCACGGCCCTCCGTGCTGCATGGCCTCGACGACCGCGACGCCGGTCGGCACCCCGTTCCACACCACGCGGCCGGCCTTGGCGACCAGGCTCGGCAGCAGCGCGCGGGCCGCGGAACGGTCGGCGTCACTGGCGTCGTCGGCGATGATCGTCGCGGTGAGCTGACCCTCCAGCGAGTCGGCGAGCGCCGGGTAGTCGGCCGGATCGGCCTGCACGAAGACGGTCGCCGGGCCGAAGTGCTCCTCGCGGTAGTCGCCGGTGAAGTCCTTCGCGGAGATCCGCACCGCGAACGGCAGCCCGTCGCGGGGATCAGCCTCCTGCCCGGAGGCCCCCCGCGCCTGGTTCTGCTCGCTCCACCGCCGGTGCGCGGCGGCCATGCCCGCGGTGAGCATCGGGATCGGGCCGGCGCCGCCGATCCGGGACGCGGCGAGGTCGGCGAGCGTCTCGCCGTCGTCCGTCTCCGGCACGAACACCACACCGGGCTTCGTGCACAACTGCCCGCCGGATCCGGTGACGGCCGTCGCCAGCGCCGTCGCCCACTTCTCCCGGCCCGCCTCGTCGGCGACCGCGCCCGGCAGCACGAACACCGGGTTCACGCTGCCCATCTCGGCGTAGACCGGAATCGGCTCCGGCCGGGCCGCGGCGGCGTCCATCAGCGCCCGCCCGCCGCCGAACGACCCGGTGAACCCGACCGCCTTGATCACCGGGTGCCGCACCAGGTCGATGCTCAGCTTGTTCGGGTCGCCGTCGGTCGACTCCGCGTCGAGGAAACCGAAGGTGCCCTCGGGCGCGCCGGCCCCGGCGACGGCCCCGGACAGCACCTCGGCGATCCGCCGCGACAGCCGCAGCTGCGCCGGGTGCCCCTTCACGACCACGGGACAGCCCGCGGCCAGCGCGGACGCGGTGTCGCCGCCGGGGACGCCGAACGCGAACGGGAAGTTCGAGGCGGCGAAGACCGCGACCGGGCCGAGTGGGACGTCGACCGTGTAGACGTCGGCGCCGCCCGGGGCCGCGCCCGGCGAGGTGCGCCCGGACAGGTGCCGGCCGGCCGCGACGTGGTCCCCGTACAGCCGCAGCTGCCCGGTGGTGCGGGTGATCTCGCCGTCGAGGCGCTCCCTGGTCAGCGCGGTCTCGGCCCACGCCAGGTCGACGAGTTCGGGCCGCGCCGCCTCCAGGGCGTCGGCGCAGGCGTGGAGCAGGTCGCGCCGGCGCTCGGCGCTCCAGGCGCCGTAGCCGCCGGCGGCCGCGGCCGCCGCGGCGACCGCCCGGTCCAGTGTCGTGTGATATGTCACCGACCCAGGGTAACCCGGTCCGGCCGCCGCCCCAAGGGCCGACCGGGGGATGGACGCCGTCCACCCCGCCGGCCACTACCCGTGCGGACCCTACTTGGTCGGCGGCGCCGCCTGCCAGAAGGCCCCGGAGTCGGCCTTCAGCTTGCCGATGAACTGCGCGGCGGTCATCTTGCCGGTCATGAAGTCGACCGCGTTTTTCTGAAACACGGTCGTGTACCACTTGGAGTCGTCGCGCATCAGCGCGTCCTGGTCCGGGAAGACCGTGCGGTTGGTGAGGGCCATCTGCACGGAGGCCAGCACCTCCGGGGCCTGGATGTCGGGCCGCGGCGTCATGTTGCCGGCCTCGGTGGAGATCGCCGTGAGCCGGTCCTTGTTCATGAAGTAGAGGACGAACTTCTCCGCGGCGGCGGCGTTCTTGCCGGCCTTGGGCACGGCGAAGCCGAAGAAGTTCACGCCCGCGGAGTTGTCCGCGCGGATGCCGCCCAGGTCCGGCATCGACGGGAAGACGAAGCTGTCGACCCCGTCGGTCCGCTTGGTCTCGCTGGGCGTCCAGGTGCCGCCCAGGATCATCGCGGCCTTGCCCTGCGCCCACGCGTTCTGCTGGTCCTTGGCGTGGGTGCTGTTCGCGCTGGTGTCCTCGGTGGCGTAGCCGGGCGCGAAGTAGCCGCCCTTGACCAGGGCCTCCAGCTTCTTGGCGCCGTCCAGCAGCCGGGCGTCGTCCCAGCGGCTGTCGCCGTCGACGTGGGTGGGGTCGCGCTCCTCGGCGGTGCGCTTGAACTGGCCGGGACCGACCTCGCGCTCAAACGTCCACTCCACCCAGTAGGCGCAGTTGCCCGGGATCGGGTCGAGCGCGAGCGGCGCCTGGCCCTTGGCCTTCACCGCGTCCAGGGTCTTGACGAAGTCGTCCCAGGTGCGCGGGGGGTTGGAGGACAGCTGCGGCAGCTTGGTCTTGTCGAAGAAGATCGCCTCGGACGCGATCTCGTAAGGCACCATGACGACGGCGCCGCCGGAGTCGGTGAGCAGCGGGATGTACTTGTCCGGCACGACGTCGGCCAGATTCTGGTTCTCCCCCGGCACCGGCTGCTGGTAGACGGGGCTCAGATCGGCGACCGGCACCCCGTTGGCAGCCGCTCCCAGAATGGTGTTGATGCTGCCGTCGGCCAGGTCCGGGGCCGGCTTGCCGGCCTTGATGGCGGCGGCCACGTCGTCCAGGACGGCGCGGCCGTGCCACTCGACGGTCACCGTGACGCCGGTCTCCGTCTTGTACTTGGCCAGCGCCTCCTTGATGACAGCGGCCTGTGGCTCGGACTCCTTCCACATGGACCAGTAGGTGAACGTCTTCGACGACCCCGAGGCGGGCGCCTTCGACGTGCTGCTGGAACAGGCGGTCACGCCGGTCGCGGCGACCACCGCCGCAGCCGTCACGGCTATGTTCCGCCTCTGATGTCTTCCCCTGGACTGCGAACGCATGAGGGTAAGGTACGGGCTCCGGGAAAACGCTTTCAACGCGGGGTTCCGACCCTGACACGAACAGCGTGTGACCGGCGGCTTTCTCAGCCCTCGGCGAAGAGCTCCTCGAGCTCCTCCCGGCCGGGCAGCCCGGCCGGGCGGACGGTCTGCCCGTCGCGAACGTAGACGAACGCCGCCGAGACCGACTCCAGCGCCACGCCCCGCATCTCGGCCCAAGCCAGCCGGTAGACGGCCAGCTGCACCGGATCGGCGTCGTGGGCCCGGGAGGTCTTCCAGTCGACGACTTCCCAGCCGTCAGAAGTCTTATATACGGCATCGATGCGCCCGCGCACCACCCGTCCGGCCAAAACCACCTGAAAGGGTTGTTCGACCGCGGCGGGCACGGAGTCCGCCCAGGGGGTCCGCAGGAACGCGTCCTGCAGTTCCTTGAGATCCACCTCGTCGGCGATGTCCTCGTCCGCGGCGCCCGGCAGGTCCTCGTACTCGAACAAGGCCTGCTGCCCGAACAGCGACTCGATCCACGCGTGGAACTTGGTGCCCAGCCGCGCCGACGGCGCCGGCGGCTGCGGCATCGGCCGCGCCAGCTCCCGCCGGAACCGCGCCGGATCGGTGCGGTAGCGCAGCAGCTGCGAGGCGGACATCGACGACGGGAGCGGCGCCTGGCGCTGGATGCTGCTGCCGCGCTTGAGCTCCTCCAGGAGCGCTTCGAGATCGCGGTCCCAGGAGGCGATGGCGGCGCGGTCCTCGGCGGAGGCGGCCTCGGCGTGCTCGGCCGGACGCTGGCCGGGCAGGCCGACACTGACGTCGGTCGAAGCCGCGGCAGCGTCGGCGGCGGTCACTTCAGCGAGTCCAGACGTGGCGGTGCCGGCATCGCCAGGCGCACCAGTGCGGTCAGAGCCATCAGTGCTGCCAATGCCGCCAGTGCCGCCAGGCGCCGCGGCAGGCACAGGCACACCGCCAGCCGTCCCGCTGTCGGCCGCATCGCCCGTGGCGCCGTCAGCCTGCTGCGGCACCGAAGCGGCCTGCCGCTTCCACAGCGCGGCCACCACCATCTCGGCCCCGATCCGCCGCCGCTCGGCGGCCTCGGCGTCGGGCAGCACCGGCCACCGCGCCTCGACCGCGCCCAGGCTCGGGTTCACCGCCTCCGCGTCCGGCTCCGCCGCCCAGGCCACCACCTCGCCGTGGCCCTCCTGGCAGTGCTCGCGCAGCGCCGCGAGCCAGGTGTCCGGCCCGCGCCGGCGCTTCTGCGTCGGCCCCCACCAGTGCCCGGAGGCGACCAGGTCGTAGCGCGGCCGCGTCACCGTCACGTACTCCAGTCGCAGGTCCTCCCAGGACTCGTACTCCTTCGCCTGCTCCTTGAACGCCTTGAACGCCGCCGTGTTGCCGGCGTCGTCCAGCCGCGGCAGGTGCTCGGCGTCGCCGCGCAGCGGGTACGGCAGCACCGCGCCCGACCCGACCCACGACTCCCGCGGCTTCTGCCCCGCGCCGGCCAGGTGCGGGACGAACACCGCGTCCCACTCCAGGCCCTTCGACTTGTGCATCGTCAGCAGCTTCACCGAGTCGCCCTGCGACGGCAGCGAGGCGTCGATCCCGCGCTCGTGGCGCTCGGCCGCCTTCAGGTACGCCCGGAACGCCGTGACCGACTGGTCGCCCTCCAGGTCCTGGAAGTCGGCGGCCCGGCCCAGGAACGCCGACAGCGTCTCCGCCGAGCGCTGCGCCACCAGCTTCGGCGACGCCGCCACCTCCACGTCCAGCCCGGTCACCGAGATCACCCGGTGCAGCACGTCCAGCACCGGCTCCGAGAGCCGCCGCCGCAGGATCCTGATCTCCGCCGCGAACCGCGCGAACCGGATCCGCGCCTCCTCCGAGAACGGCAGGTCCGGCCCCGGATCGGCCAGGGCGTCGGACAGCGAGACCACCTCGGTCGGGTCCGACCCGGCGACCGCCTCGGCCAGCCGGTCCCGTCCCGCGCGGTCCGCGTACTCGGCCGGGTCGCGCACCAGCTCCCGCGCCCGCATCCCGAGCAGCGCCAAGTCGCGGGGCCCGATCCGCCACCGCGGCCCGGTCAGCAGCCGCACCAGCGAGGCGTTGGCGATCGGCTCGTCCAGCACGTCCAGCATCGCGATCAGGTCCGCCACCTCCGGCAGGTGTACGAGCCCGGACAGGCCGACCACCTCCACCGGCAGCCCCTGCGCGTGCATCTCCTCGTACAGCGGCGGGATCTGGTTCCCCTTGCGCACCAGCACCGCGATCTCGCGCAGCGCGATCCCGCCGCGGTAGTGCGCGTCGGCGACCATCCGCGCGACCCACTTGACCTCGTCCTCGGCCGTTTCCAGCAGCCCGACCCGGGTCCAGCCCTTGTCCGCCTTCTCCTCCGACGGCCGCAGCCGCCGCACCCCGGTGTGCTTCTGGCGCAGCGGTTCCGACACCACGTTCGCGAACTCCAGCAGCCGGCCGCCGCTGCGCCGGTTCTCGGTCAGCGCGTAGCCGCGCGACCGGGAGCCGTCGGCGCGCGCGAAGTGCTCGGGGAAGTCGTCCAGGTTCGCCACCGAGGCGCCGCGCCAGCCGTAGATGGACTGGCACGGGTCGCCGACCGCGGTGACCGGATGCCCGCCGCCGAACAACCCCACCAGCATCCGCCGCTGCGCCACCGACGTGTCCTGGTACTCGTCGAGCAGCACGACCTTGAACTTCTCGCGCTCGATCGCGCCGACCTCGGGCCGCTCCTCGGCCAGCCGCGCGCCGAGCACCATCTGGTCGCCGAAGTCGATCAGGTCCCGCCGCAGCTTCAGGTCCCGGTAGCGCTCGACCAGCTCGGACAGCTCGATCCGCTGCTTGGCGACCTCGGCGGCCTTGAGGAAGTCGGTGTAGCCGCGCTTGGCCTTGCCGTTGCGCGGATCGCGGAACGACTCGGCCTGCCCGATGAACGCCTCCTCGTGCTCACGCAGCTCGGCCGGGGACACCAGGTGCTCGCTCAGCTCGCCGTCCAGTGCCAGCACCTTGTCGGCGAGGTCGGCGACCTTGCCCTTGAAGTACTTCAGCTCCTTCGGCCCGCGCACCGCCGTGACCGCGAGCTGGTAGCGCGTGGCGTCGGCGAGCAACCGGGCCGAGGGCTCCAGGCCCAGCCGCAGGCCGTGCTCCTTGATGAGCCGGTCCGCGTACGCGTGGTACGTGGACACCGTCGGCTCCCCCACCGACTCCTCGGCGTCGGTGTCCGGGTCGTCCAGTTCCTCGTCCTCCAGCTTGCGCAGCGCCTTGCGGATCCGCTCGGCCAGTTCGGCGGCCGCCTTGTTGGTGAACGTCAGCCCGAGCACCTGGTGCGGCCCCACCTGCCCGGTCCCGACCAGCCACACCACGCGCGCGGCCATCACGGTGGTCTTCCCCGACCCGGCACCGGCCACGATGACGGCCGGCTCCAGCGGAGCCGTGATGGCTTCGAGCTGTTCTTCCGTGTAGGGAACCCCGAGCAGTGCTTTGAGATCTTCGGTGTCCCGGATCAAAGGAGTTGCTTTCCCTCGGGCTGTTTCGGGCAGCACTTGCGGAAGACGCACGTACCGCACTGCTTCTCGCCGTACGCGGCGAAGTTCTCGTCCAGCACCCGCGCGGCCATCGTCGCGAGCTTCTTCTCGATCGGCGTGTCGCCGGGCCCTTCCACCGCGGGAGCCTGATCAGCGGTCTTGGGCAGCCCCGACGCATCGCCTTCCCGCAGGAACACCAGCTCCGCGCCGCCGGACTCGTTCGAGACGCCCTTGACCGCGCCCTCGCGCACCGCCAGCTGGTAGACCGCGAGCTGCGGGTGCTCCTGCGCCTCGCTCTTGGTCGGCACGTTCTTGCCGGTCTTGAAGTCCACGACGTAGACCAGCCCGGCCTCGTCGGTCTCCACCCGGTCGAACGAGCCCCGTATCCGCAGCTGGAACTCCTCGACGTCGATCCGCACGTCGAAGTCCTGCTCCGAGGAGTGCAGCAGCCGCCCGCGGTCGGTGACGTGCCACGCCAGGAACCGCTCCAGCGCGGCCCGGGCCTCCTCCTTCTGCTGCGGCGACTGCCACTCGGCCTCGAACGACAGCCGGTCCCAGACCCGGTCCAGCCGCTCCATGAGCACGTCCAGCCGCGCCGGGGTGTCGCCCTTGGCCACCTCGTCGGCGAGCACGTGCACGACGTTGCCGAACCCGAGGGCCACGGTCTTCTGCTCGTGCGCGGCGGCCTCGTGGTCCAGGAACCAGCGCAGCGAGCACTCGTCTATGGCCGCGACCTGGCTGGCGGACAGCAGCAGCGGCTTGTCCGGGTCCCGCACCGGCTGTTCGGAGTCGGTCTCCTCGAGCAGCCCCCACCACTTGTCGGGATGCGCCGACGGCACGAGCGGCCGCCCGTCGCCGGACTGCGCGTCGGCCAGCTGCGCGAGCCGCTCGGCGGCGGCCTGCCGCAGCTGGTCCGAGCTCTTGGGGTCGGTCAGCGCCCGCCGCAGGTCGGCGACCAGCGCCGGGATCGCCAGCGCCCGCTTGCGCAGCCCCGGCAGCGGCTGCACGTCGACGCCGAGCTCGTAGACGAACCGCGAGGGCGACTCGGCCGCCGCGTCGTCCCCGATCAGCGCGCTGTCGACGGCGGTGACCACGAGCCGCTCCCGCGCCCGTGTGGCCGCCACATAGAACAGACGGCGCTCCTCGGCGAGGAGCGTCGCCGCCGTCGGGATCTCGTCCGGCGACCGCAGGCCGTGCCGGCCGATCAGGTCGGCCTGCAGCAGCGACCCCCGCATCCGGAGGTCGGGCCACAACCCGTCCTGCACGCCAGCGACGATCACGAACCGCCATTGCAGACCCTTGGACTTGTGCGCGCTCATCAGCCGCACCGCCCCGCCGCGCGAGGACTGCGCGGCCATCGAGTCGCCGGCCAGCTCCTGCGCCTCGAGGTCGGCGATGAAGTTGCGGACGCCCCGGCCGGTGGCCCGGTCCTCGGCGCGCGCCGCGTAGTCGAACAGCACGCACACCGCGTCCAGGTCGCGGTCCGCCGCGCGTCCTGTGTTGCCGCCGCGCTGCGAGGTGCGCTCCAGCCGCTCGGGCCACCGGGTGGAGCTCCACAGCTCCCACAGCGCCTGCTCGACCGATCCGCCACCGCGCAGGATCTGGCGGGTGCGCAGCAGGAGCATGCCGAGCTGGTACGCGGGCCGGGCGACGTCCTCGTCCATGGCGATCAGCCGCGCGGGCTCGGCGAGCGCCTCCCGCAGCAGCACCTCGCTGGGCCGGACGCCGTTCACCGTGGCGTCGGTGACCTCCCGCGGCTCCGGCGCGACGGCGTTCTGGTTCGCCACGCGCTCCTCGGCCCGCAGGGCCCGAGCCAGCTTGCGCAGTTCGAACGCGTCCATCCCGCCGAGCGGCCCGGACAGCAGCGACCGCGCGACGTCCGGCGTCAGGGCCTGCTCGCTGTCGGCCACCCGCAGCGCCTGCAGCAGCACCGCCACCGCGGGCTCGGCGGCGAGCGGCAGCTCGTCGCCGGACGTGTCGACCGGCACCCCGGCCGCGATCAGTCCCCGGCGCAGCGCCGGGATCGACCGCGTCGCGGACCGGACCAGCACCGCGATCTCGTCCCAGGGGACACCGTCCTCCAGGTGCGCGCGGCGGACCAGGTCGACGATGTTGTCGAGCTCGGTGCTCGGCGTCGGGAAGGTGAAGACGTCGACCGAGCCCTGCACCGGCTCGCCGTCGACCTCCGGCCCCTGCGCCGCCAGGTCGCGGTGTTCCCGCACCTTCTCCACCGGCAGCAGCGGGATCGGCATCCGGCGTGTCAGCTCCCGCGATGCCTTCAGCAGCGCCGGGCCGCACCGCCGGGAGGTGCGCAGCACCGCGGTCTCGGCGGGCGAGCCGTCCATACCGCGGAAGGACTCGGGGAAGTCGAGGATCCCGCGCACGTCGGCGCCGCGGAACTGGTAGATCGACTGGTCCGGGTCGCCGAACACCACCAGGTCGGCGCCGTCCCCCGCCAGCGCCTGCAAAAGCCGCACCTGGGAGGGATCGGTGTCCTGGTACTCGTCCACGAACACCGCGCGGAAGTCGTGCCGCAGCTCGCGCCGCACGTCCTCCTGCCCGGCCAGCAGCACGGCGCGGTGCACCAGCTCGCCGTAGTCCAGCACCCCCTGGACGTCGAGCACGTCCAGGTACTCCTCGAAGAACGCCGAGGCCGCGTACCAGTCGCCGCGGTCGGCCCGCCGCGCCGCCCGCGCCAGCTCGGTCGGGTCCAACCCGAGCTCCCGGGCCCGGGCCAGCACGGTGCGCAGCTCTTCGGCGAACCCGCGGGTGCCGAGCGCGGCCCGCAGATCCTGAGGCCACTGGATGCGCTCACCGAGTGCGCCGCCCCCGATGCCGACGTCGAGGCTGCCCGCCACCAGGTCGCGGACGAACACGTCCTGCTCGGGTCCGGACAGCAGCCGGATCGGCTCGGTGAACAGCTCGGGGTCCTGGAACCGCCGCACCAGCGCGTAACAGAAGGAGTGGAACGTGGTCGCCAGCGGTGCGACACCGCTGTTCGAAAGCCGGCGGCCGATGCGGTCGCGCAGCTCGGAGGCGGCCTTGCGGCTGAAGGTCAGGACCAGGACCTGGTCGGGGCGCAGGGCCGCGCGATCAGGGTCCGTCCTCGCGACGACGGCCTCGACCAGCGTGTGCGTCTTGCCGGTTCCGGGACCGGCCAGCACGAGGAGCGGTCCGGACGCGTGTTCGACGACGCGGCGCTGCGCCGGGTCCAGCGGGGGTCCGCTGACCTGGGGCGCGGCCTGCAAGTCGAACAAGGTTTCTAACCCTCCGCGAGCGGGTATACCCGGCTGATACACCACGGTCCTCTATGACAACACAGACCACCGACTGTCACGCGCGCATTGACGACAAAAGGACCCGCGGGGATGTCCCCGCGGGCCCCTCATCATGCCCAACCCGTTCCCGCCCTCCGCCACCGCCCCGCCCGCGGCCGACCGCCGCCCGTCGAGGAGGCGCTCCGCGTCGCGGTGCCGACGGGCCTCACTCGCTCCGCAGCACCTCCGAGATCGACAGCCGCGCCGCAGAGCGCGCCGGCACGAACGACCCGAGCACCGCGATCCCGACCCCGGCCAGGAACATCCCCGCCAGCAGCGGAGCCGAGTACACGTGCTCCAGGCTCGCCGGCAGGTCCATGCCCTGCGCGTGCTCCATCAGCGGCACGACCACCCGGTAGAGCAGGTAGCCCAGCGGCAGCCCGACGATTCCGCCGACCAGGCCGAGCACCCCCATCGACGTCACGATCATCGCCACCACCTGACGCGGGGTCATGCCGACCGACTTCAGCATCCCGAGGTCCCGGCGGCGCTCGCGGGTGTTCAGCAGCACGGTGTTGAACACGCCGAGGGCGGCGACCAGGCTGAGGACCAGGGTGATCGCGGTCGAGAAGTACTTCATCTCGGCGTTCGGGTCCCCGTAGTCGCGCACCTGCACGGTCCACGACGGGTCCAGGTCCCGGAGCCTCGCCGCCAGCGCCTGACGGTCGGCGCCGGACGCGGCCCGCACCTCGAAGTGGTCGGCCCGGCGGCCCGGATCCAGCTGCTGCAGGGTGGTCCAGTCGGCGTTCAGGGAGCTGTCACCGCCGGTGACGTCCTCGCCCACGATGGTGGCGCGGGTGGAGTGGCCGTTCAGCTCGATGGTCAGGGACTGTCCGAGGGCCAGGTGGTGCCGGTTCAGGAACCGGGCCGGGGCGACGATCTGGTTCGGGCCGTCCAGCCAGTGACCGCGCACCATGGTCCAGCCCATCTTCGCCGAGTCGCCGCCGTAGAAGACCGCGTTGATCGCAGTGGTCATGCCGGCCACGCCGACCATGTCCTGGGTGCCACCCGACACCCCGTCCACGCCGGGGGTGGCGCGCATCGCCTTCTCCAGCGCCACCGCGTCCAGGGTCCCCGGCTGCGCCGGGTCGCGGTCGACGTCGTAGCTCACCGCGCCGATCCGGTCCGAGGCCGCCGAGACCCCGGTCATGGCCCGCGCCAGACCGTTGGCGAACACCACGGTGGTCACTCCGAGCAGCACCGCCGCCAGGGTCAGGGCGCTGCGGGCCGGGCGGGCGAACGGCAGGCCCAGTCCCATGCTCACGGACCGCGGCAGCCGCGAGCCGGCCAGCTTGCGCTGGACCACCAGGCCCCGGCCGCGCCTCGGGGCCGCGCCGGCCGAGATCGCGGCGTTCGCCGACATCCCCGCCGCGCGCCGGGCCGGGACGAGCGCCGTCAGGCCGACCAGCAGCGGCACCCCGAGCAGGCAGACGACCTCGGCCAGCGGGCTGATGCCCTGGTTCCCGCCGAGCGAGCTGAACGCCTTGGCCAGCAGCGGCTGGCCGACCACGGTGCCCAGCGGGATCCCGATCACGGTCCCGGCCACCGCCGGCACCGCCATGGTCGCCACGAACACGCTCACGACCTGCCGCGGGGTGTAGCCGATGGTCTTGTAGACCCCGATGTCCCGGTAGCCGGAGACCACGGCGCCGCTGACGACGTTCAGCACGATCAGCACGGACACGGCCAGGGCCAGCGCGCCGAACGCGATCAGCATCGGCAGCAGGGCCTCCAGCTTGGCCAGCATCGAGGCGCGGGTGGTGCGCCAGGACTGGAAGCCGGTGAGGGCGTCCGCGGGCAGTTCCTTGGTCGCGGCCGCGAGGTCGGCCTTCACCTGCTCGTCGGTGTCAGCGTTCTGGAACCGGTACAGCATCTGCAGGTGGTCGGGGTGCAGCGCCGACATCTGGCTCGGCGCGACCCAGGCGTCGGCGGAGCCGGACACCGAGTAGGCGTAGCCGACGACGGTGAAGGTCGGCAGGCCGGGACCGGTGATCGTGTGCTGGTCGGTCGGCCGACCACCCTGGGTCACGGGGCCCATCAACCGCATCCCGGGCGGCAGGGCCATGACGATCTCGCCCGGCGCGGTCGCCCACCGCCCCTTCCACAAGTTCACGCGGTCGACGTCCCCGGAAGCCGGCTGCGCTCGGCCCACCACGGTCATGTGCTCCCCACGGCCGCCCCCGTCCGGCCCCATCACGAGGGACACCGACGCGGCCTGGAACGGCCCGGCCGCGCCCGTGACCCCCGCGGCGTGCGCGGTGGCGGACAGCTGTGCCGCGGAGGCCTTCGCCGCGTCGAAGGCCGCGACGGCGTGCGGGCCGTGCTGCTGTCCGAAGGCCTGCTCGAACGGCCCGTTCGCGGCCTGCAGCAGGCCCAGGCCCAGCACCGCGCTGAACGCGGAGACGGCCACCACCATCCCGATGACGACGGTCTGCACCTTGCGGTGCTTCACGATGGCGCGCGAGGCCCGCCACACGGGCCCTCTGCTCGGCCTGATCACGGCGCTCACGCGGTCCTCTCCAGTTCGCGCTCGGCCACGATCCGGCCGTCCGCGACCTCGACCAGGCGGCTGGCGCAGCGGGTGGCCAGGCGCGGGTCGTGGGTCACCATCAGCAGGGTCTGTCCGAGCTGGTTCAGGTCGATCAGCAGGTCCATGACCTGCTCGCCGGAGCGGCTGTCGAGCGCTCCGGTCGGTTCGTCGGCGAGCAGCAGCGCGGGCCGGTTCATCAGGGCCCGGGCGACGGCCACCCGCTGGCGCTCGCCACCGGACAGCCGCTGCGGGTAGGTGTTCCCGCGGTCGGCGATGCCCAGTTCGCCCAGCAGCTCCAGGGCGCGGCGCCGGGCCTGGCCGGCCGGCGTGCCGGTGAGCTGCGCGGCCAGGGCCACGTTGTCGAGCGCCGGCAGGTCGTCGATCAGGTTGAAGAACTGGAAGATCATGCCGATCCGGCGGCGGCGGAACAGGGCCAGGCCGGTCTCGTTCAGGCGGCCGAGGTCCTCGCCGTGCACCACGACCCGGCCGGAGCTCGGCCGGTCCAGCCCGGCGACCAGGTTGAGCAGGGTCGACTTGCCGCAGCCGGAGGGGCCCATGACGGCGACGGCCTCGCCTTGGCGGATGTGCAGCGTGACACCGTCGACGGCGGCGGTGTCACCGAAGTCCTTGCGGACGTCGTCGAGACGGACAACGGGCTCGTGGGAGGTCATGTGATCACCGTAGGGTGGGGGCTCGTCGCGGCTCATCGGTCCGTGGTGGTAATCGTCCGGGCCACTCATCCTGGGGATGTAGACACGATGGCAGTGCTGGTGGGGGTACTGGTGGGGGCGCTGCTGGCGGCTTCGGCCGCGGCGGGCAGGCTGGCCGTGCTGCTGCGGCGCGAGCGGAAGCGGTACGCCGGATCGGTCGAGGAGCGGGGCTGGCTGCTGGAGCGCGAGCGGGAGAGCTCGGCGCGGACCGCGGTCGACGCCGAGCGCGCGCGGATCGCGCGGGAGCTGCACGACATCGTCAGCCACAACGTCAGCATGATGCTGATCCAGGCCGGGGCGGCCCGGCAGGTGCTGGCGGCCGACGCGGCGAACAGCGACGAGGCCGAGGGCGCGCTGCTCGCCGTCGAAGGCGCGGGGCGCGCGACGATGACGGAGCTGCGGCATCTGCTCGGTGTGCTGGCCCCGGCGCAGGACGGCCGCGACGAGGAGGGCTCGGGCCTGTCACCACAGCCGACGCTGGCGCGGCTGTCGGCGCTGGTCGACAAGATCGCGTTCGCCGGGCTGCCGGTCGAGGTCCGGATCTCCGGCGAGCCGAGGCCGCTGCCCGGCGGGATCGACGCGACGGCCTACCGGATCGTGCAGGAGGCGCTGACCAACGCCCTGAAATACGGCGGGTCGAGCGCCGACCTGACCGTCCGCTACGACGACCGTTATCTCCGCATCGAAGTCCTGACCGCCGGCTCCGCCTCGCTGAACGATCTGGGCTCGGCCGCCCCCGCGGGCGAGAAGCTCGGCACCGGCCGCGGACTGATCGGTCTCCGGGAGCGCGTCGCGGTCTACGGCGGCGACCTCGACGCCCGCCGCCGGCTCGGGGGTGGGTTCCGGGTCCGCGCGAAGATACCTTTGGACGCGCCCACCCGTCTCCCACCACCGCCCGTTGAGGAGACGCTACGCGTCACTGGAAGTAATCCCACCCGTCTCCCACCACCGCCCGTTGAGGAGACGCTACGCGTCACTGGAAGCGATCAATGAGCCCCCGTGTCCTGATAGCCGACGACCAGTCCCTGGTCCGCACCGGTTTCCGCATGATCCTGACCGCCAACGGCATCGAGGTCGCCGGGGAGGCGGCCGACGGCGTCGAGGCCGTCGCGGCCGCTGCCGCCCTGCGCCCCGACGTGGTCCTGATGGACATCCGCATGCCGAACCTCGACGGGCTCGAGGCGGCGCGCCGGATCCTGGCCGCCGACCCGGACTGCCGGATCCTGATGCTCACCACGTTCGACCTCGACGAGTACGTCTACGAGGCGCTGACGGCCGGCGCGTCCGGCTTCCTGCTGAAGGACGTGACGCCCGAGCACCTGGTGGCGAGCGTGCGGCTGGTGGACACCGGCGACGCGCTGCTGGCGCCGTCGATCACGCGCCGGCTCGTCGAGAAGTTCGCGGCGCCGGCCGCCGAGCGCGCGGGCGGGGCGGCCCCGGCCGTGCATCGCGACCTGGCCGCGCTGACCCCGCGCGAGCGGGAGATCCTGACCCTCATGGGGCGCGGCCTGTCGAACTCGGAGCTGGCCGGACAGCTGGTGCTGTCCGAGGCGACGGTGAAGACCCACGTCGCGCACATCTTCACCAAGCTGTCGCTGCGGGACCGGGCCCAGGCGGTGGTGGTCGCGTACGAGACCGGGCTCGTGGCGCCCGGGGACGGGGACTGAACCGCCCCCGGGCCCGCCCTTTGTGCGACGGCGCGCTGGTCGCGAGCCTCAGCGCGCCTCGATCACGGCTGGAGGGACCTCCCCGTCCTCGGGCCACCAGCGGGCCCTGGCCATGTCGATCCGCCCGCCGTCGGGCTTCAGAGGCGTGCCCTCCTCGCGGTAGTTGGCCAGCGCCTCGCGCTCGTGCCCGGGCAGGAAGCCGCCGTCGCTGCGCACCACCCGCCACCAGGTGACGGCCCCGCCGTAGCGGGCCATCGCGGTGCCGACCTGGCGCGGGCCCCCGTCGCCGAGCCACTCCGCGATGTCGCCGTAGGCCATCACCCGGCCCGGCGGGATCCGGTCGACGACATCGAACACCCGCTCCACATACGGAGGCAGTTCGGGTGGTTTGGCCACTTCCATCACTCCCGTCGAAGTAATCCCGCGCGCTCGCGGCGGCCCCGTCGTGGGACGATCAGCCACAGTCGCCGCATGCACGGGGCGCCAGGGACTATCGTCCTTGTGTCCGGCAGAGCGCAACACGAACACAAGACCAGAAGACAGGTGGACAGTGGCAGGGGAGCCCGGCACCGCCTCACCGGCCCGCCCGGGTCCGGTCGAGGCCGTCACGCCGGCCCTCAGCATGCCCGTGCTCGGGCCGGGCCCCGCCTCCGCGCCGCCGCCCCCGGGCCACACCCCGGTCATCGACGAACCGCCGGAGCCGCGCCGCATACGCAGGCCCGCGGACCTGCTGCGGGCCGTGGCCTCCTTCGTGTTCATGCTGCTGTTCCTGGCCCTGGGGATGGTCGCCGGCGGCACCACCCGCGGCGCCGAGTCGGACATCTCCAAGCTGTCGGCCGACCAGAGGCTGCCGCTGGGCCTGGTACTGGGAGTGACGTCGGTTCTGCTGGCGGTGGTTCCCATCGTGCTGGCGATCGACCGCCTGTACCGGCGCGACACGCGGCGCGTGGTGGACTCGGTGCTGTCCGCGGCCATGGCGTACCTGGCGGCGGTGGGGCTGAACGCCGTGGTGGCGTCGCCGCACACGCCGAAGGCCATCCGCGACGCGCTGACCCTGCCGACCAACGCCGCGGGCAACACCGCGGCGTTCCACATCTACCTCACGACGGTCGTCGCCTACCTGACGATCATCGGCTTCGGGAACCGCCACAACTTCCAGACCGCGACCTGGATCGCGCTGATCGCCTACGGCGTGGTGACGCTGATCCAAGGGGACGCGACGCTGATCAGCCTGGCCGAGACCGTCCTGCTGGGCCGGCTCGTCGCCTTCGGCTGGCGCTGGGCCCGAGGGGTGATCAACGACCGGCCCACCGGAGAGGCGGTGTACTCGGCGCTGCTCTCGGCCGGGCTCGGACCGCTGTCCTGCCGCCGGGTGCCGGACGTCGAAGAGGTGCGGCGCTACCGGGTGGCCACCCGCGAGCGCGGCGACCTGGACGTGATCGTGCTGGACCGCGACCAGCAGGCGGCGGGGCTGGTGTACCGCCTCTACCGGCGGCTGCGCCTCCGCGGGCCGGCCCAGCGCCGGAACCTGCTGACGCTGCGGCGGATGCTGGAGCAGGAAGCGCTGATGTCGTACTCGGTGACGGCCGCCGAGATCCGCACGCCCCGCCTGCTGGCGGTGCGGGACCTGGGGCCGGACACCGGGATGCTGGCGTACGAGCTGATCCCGTCCCGGGCCCTGGACCAGCTCGAGGAGGCCGAGCTCACCGACGGCCTGCTGGACGACATGTGGGCGATGCTCGCCGAGCTGCACGAGCACCAGCTGGCCCACCGCCGGCTGTCGGCGAACGCGTTCGTGGTGGACGGCGGGGGCCGGCCGTGGCTGACCGACCTGCGCCTGGGCGAGGTGGCGGCGGGGACGCTGTCGCAGCGCCTGGACACGGCCGAGATGCTGACGGTGACGAGCCTGTACTTCGGGTACGAGCGCTCGGTCGCGGCGGCCGTCGACCGGCTCGGCGAGGACGACGTGGCGGCGGCACTGCCGATGCTGCAGCCGGTGATCCTGACCCGGAACACGCGCACCGCGCTGAAGAAGTCGAAGGGACTGCTCCGGAACATCCAGGAGGCGGTGCAGGCACTGCACCCGTCGGTGGAACCGGAGCCGGTGAAGCTGGAGAGGTTCAGCCCCCGCACGCTGTTCTCGGTGGTCGGCCTGTCCTTCGCGGCCTACGCGCTGATCGCCACGAACCGCTCGTGGTCGAGCCTGACCGCGGTGAACTGGTGGTGGACCGGCGCCGCGGCCGTCGCCTCGGTGGGCACGTACGCCGCGGCGGCGATGGCCCTGGACGGCTTCGTCCCCGAGAAGCTCCGCTGGGGCCGCACGATCCTGTCCCAGGTGGCGGCCTCGTTCGTGACCCTGGTCGCCCCGGCCGCGGTCGGCGGCGTCGCCGTGAACACCCGCTACCTGCAGCGCACCGGCCTCCCGACCCGCGCGGCCGTGACCGCGGTGGGAGCCCAGCAGGTCGTCGGCCTGGTCCAGCACCTGCTCCTGATCCTGGTCTTCGGCGTCATCGCCGGAAGCTCCGGCGACAACAGCGGCGGCGGCTCCCACGCCTCCAGCGCCACCCTGATCGCGATCATCCTGGCCCTGGCCCTCCTGGTCCTGCTGATCGGCACCATCCCCCAGCTCCGCCACTTCGCGGTCAACCGCCTCCGCCCCCTGGTCGCCGGCTCCCTCCCGCGCCTGATCGAGGTCGCCCAGAACCCCCTGAAGCTGACCACCGGCCTCAGCGGCACCGTCCTCCTGTCACTGCTCTACATCTTCGCCCTCTGGGCCTCCATCCAGGCCGCCGCCACCGACGGCCACGCCGCGAAGATCAACTTCGCCACCGTGGCCATCATCTTCCTGACCGCCCAGGCCGCCGGCTCGATCGTCCCCACCCCCGGCGGCGTCGGCGGCGTCGAAGCGGCTCTGACCCTGTCCCTGACGACGTTCGGCCGCCTGGACACCGGCCTGGCCACCACGGCCGTGCTGCTGTTCCGGCTGATGACCTTCTGGCTGCCGGTGCTGCCGGGCTGGCTGGCGTACAACTACATGACGAAGCGCGGGGAGTTGTAGGCGATCACTCGGTCGCCTGAGCGTGACAACCCCAAAAAATGGACCGCCGCCCCGAGCAGGGACGGCGGTCGATCTCGCGCGAACCGCTGAAGCGGCGGTGAACCTCAGTACGTCGGCTTCTCCGGCTCGATCTGGTTCACCCAGGCCAGCACGCCGCCGCCCACGTGCACCGCGTCCTTGTAGCCCGCCGCGTGCACGACCGCGAGCGCTTCGGCCGAGCGCACGCCGCTCTTGCAGTGCAGGACGACACGCTTCGTCGGGTCCAGCTTCTCCAGTGCGCCGCCCATCAGGAACTCGCCCTTGGGGATCAGCGTCGCGCCGGGGATGTTCACGATCTCGTACTCGTTCGGCTCGCGGACGTCGATCAGCTGGATCTTCTCGTCGGCGTCCAGCCAGTCCTTCAGCTGCCGGACGGTGATGGTCGAGTCCTTCGCCGCGTCGGCCGCCTCCTCGGAGATGGCGCCGCAGAAGGCCTCGTAGTCGATGAGCTCGGTGACGGTGGGGTGCTCGCCGCAGACGGCGCAGTCGGGGTCCTTGCGGACCTTCACCGTGCGGTAGGTCATCTCCAGGGCGTCGTAGATCATCAGGCGGCCGACCAGGGGCTCGCCGATGCCGGTGAGGAGCTTGATGGCCTCGGTGACCTGGATCGAGCCGATGGAGGCGCACAGGACGCCCAGGACGCCGCCCTCGGCGCAGCTCGGGACCATGCCCGGCGGCGGGGGCTCGGGGTAGAGGCAGCGGTAGCAGGGGCCGTACTCGGACCAGAAGACCGACGCCTGACCGTCGAAGCGGTAGATCGAACCCCAGACGTAGGGCTTGTTCAGCAGCACGCAGGCGTCGTTGACGAGGTAGCGGGTCGCGAAGTTGTCGGTGCCGTCGACGATCAGGTCGTACTGGGCGAACAGCTCCATGACGTTCGTCGAGTCGAGCCGCTCCTCGTGCAGGTTGACCTGCACCAGCGGGTTGATCTCGCGCACCGAGTCGCGGGCCGACTCGGCCTTGGAGCGGCCGACGTCGCTCTGGCCGTGGATGATCTGGCGCTGCAGGTTGGACTCGTCGACCACGTCGAACTCGACGATGCCGAGCGTGCCGACGCCGGCCGCGGCCAGGTACAGCAGGGCCGGCGAGCCCAGGCCGCCGGCGCCGACACAGAGCACCTTGGCGTTCTTCAGACGCTTCTGGCCGGCCATGCCGACGTCGGGGATGATCAGGTGGCGCGAGTAGCGGCGCACCTCGTCCACGGTCAGGTCCGCTGCCGGCTCGACCAGCGGGGGTAGGTTGCTCACAACGTCTCCCAGAGAAGTCTTCGAGGCGCCTGGGGGTAATCCGCGGCATTCAACGACAACCGTCGCATGCCCGGCTCGATTCCCGGACGCGCGGTCCACTTTCCGAGACCGATGGACGACCCGGTCGGATCAAGCTACCCGCGCGTAGACTGACGACCATGACCACAACCGACGCCGCCTACGCCGAGGCCGCCACGTCCCGGCAGCGGTCCGCCAGGCTGCCTCGGAGCGCCCGCCGCAACCAGTTGCTCGGAGCCGCCGAGGAGGTGTTCGTCGCGCAGGGCTACCACGCCGCCGCGATGGACGACATCGCCGAGCGCGCCGGCGTCAGCAAGCCGGTGCTCTACCAGCACTTCCCGGGCAAACTGGAGCTCTACCTGGCGCTGCTGGACAAGCACTGCGACCAGCTGGTCGCCCAGGTGCGCGGCGCGCTGGCCTCCACCTCCGACAACAAGCAGCGGGTCGCGGCCACCATCGGCGCCTACTTCGACTACGTCGAGCACGAGAGCGGCGCCTTCCGGCTGGTCTTCGAGTCCGACCTGAACAATGAGGCGGCGGTCCGGGAGCGCACCCACCGCGTCACCCAGGAGTGCGCCGAGGCGATCCGCGACGTCATCGCGACCGACACCGGCCTGTCCGACGACGAGGCGATGCTGCTGGCCGTCGGCCTGACCGGGGTGGCGCACGTCACCGCGCGGTACTGGCTGTCCACCGAGGGCGGCCGGATCCCGCGGGACGCGGCGGCGCGGATCGTGTCGCAGCTGGCGTGGCGCGGCATCGGGAACTTCCCGCGCAAGGATTCTGTCTAGATAGCTGGCACGCCAGAGCACCCCAGCCCCTGGCACGCTAGAGCACACCAGTCATCTGGCACCGCTTCGAGCACCTAAGGAAGCCTTCGTGGAAATCAAGATCGGCATCCAGCACACCGCGCGTGAGCTGAGCCTGGAGTCCAACCAGCCCCCCGCCGACGTGGAGGCGGCGATCGCCGCCGCGCTCAAGGACGGCGGCGTGCTGACCCTGGTCGACGACAAGGACCGCAAGGTCCTGGTGCCGGCCGAGAAGATCGCCTACATCGAGCTCGGCGAGCCCACCGGCCGCCGTGTCGGGTTCGGGGCGATCTGACCCGGTTCGAGGGGTGACAGTGGGGTAAAAGGGACGCATGTCCTTCTTCTCACTGCTGTGGCTGGCGGCCCTGGGGCTGGGAATCGGCGCCCTGGGCCGCGCCGTCGTCAAGAACGGCACCCCGATGGCGACGTGGATGACCACGGTCGTGGGCGTCGTCGGCGCGGTCGGCGGCGGCGGTGTGATCCACGCGATCCTCGGCGACGGCCACCTGCTCATCGGCACCGGGCTGGGCGTGGCGCTGGCCGTGCTGCTGGTGACGGCCGTCACCGGCTGGCAGCGCACGCGGGGCCAGGAGTCCTGACCCGCGCCGGGCCCGCACGAACGCGCCCGGCCGGGGCCGCCGGCCACCGGGGCCGGCCGGATCTACGCGCTCAGCCCCAGGGTCGCCATCCGCGCCCCATGGCCCTCGGTCAGGCGCGTCAGCATCTGCCCGACCCGCGCGAGGTCGTCCGCGGTCTCCGCGTCCGGCGCCGCCAGCACCCCGGCCAGCAGCGCCGCGAGCGCAGGCCGTCGCGTCGCGATCTGCTGGGCCTGCGTCAAGGCCTCGCCCATGATGCGGCGCCCCCACAGCGCCAGCCGCCCGGCGACCTTCGGATCGGCCTCGATGGCCGCGCGCACGTGCTCCACGACGAACACGCCGTGGCCCATGTCCTCCAGGACGTCTTCCACGACCCGGCGGGAGTCCGCGTCGAGGAAACGGGCCGCCTCACGGTAGAAGTCGGCGGTGAGCGTGTCGCCGATGTAGGCCTTGACCAGGGATTCGAGCCAGTCCGCGGGCCTGGTGTGCTCGTGGAACGCGTCGACCGCCTCGACGAACGGCTCCATGGCGGCTGTGGGCTCCGCCCCGAGTTCGGCCAGCCGCGTGTGCACCTTCCGGAAGTGGTCGAACTCCGCCGCCGCCATGCTCGCGACCTGGGCCTTCCCGGCCAGCGTGGGAGCCAGGGCGGAGTCGGCGGCCAGGCGTTCGAACGCCGTCAGCTCTCCGTACGCGACCAGACCCAGCAGGTCTGTGACGGCTGTCTCGTAGGACACGGTGGTCGCCGGAGAAGTCATGAGGGCAGTTTATTCAGGTGTTTTCCGTCGGGTACACTGACGGTGACTAGCAGGATGCCCGGTCGGTGGCCCGATCGGCTCCGACCAACTGCGGCAACCGGACTCACCGAGAGTCCCCAGAAGCCGCGAGGTTCGCCCGCTCCTCCAGAAGTCTCATCGCTGGGGTAGACGCGGGCACGTACGCAAACAGCACCAATAGCACCGTGCTGCCCCCCTCGCGCAGTGCCGCTCGACAGAAGAGGCATACATCATCAGCGCTGTCACCACTGACACCGAAGAGCGTCCCGGCACGACCGAGGCCGCCGAAACCCCCGAACCCATCCAGCAGACGTTCCGCGACCTGGGCGTCGACGAGCGGATCGCCGAGGCCCTGGCGGCCGGCGGCATCGTCACGCCGTTCCCGATCCAGGCCGCGACCATCCCGGTCGCCCTCACCGGCACCGACGTGATCGGCCAGGCGAAGACCGGCACCGGCAAGACCCTGGCGTTCGGCATCCCCGTGCTGCAGCGGATGGTGCGCGAGCTCGCCGCCGCCGCGGCGGCCGCCGAGGACGCCGCCGCCGGCGCCCTGACCGGCGGCGTGGCGACAGCCGAAGCCATCGATGCGGACACCGTCTCCGCCGCCCCGGGCGCCGAGACCGCCACCGTCCCCGCCCAGTCCGGGCCGGGCCGCGGCGGCGGCCGGACCCGCGGCCGGGCCGGCCGCAAGCCCTCCTCCGCGCCGTCGCCGTCCGGCACGCCGGGCCGTCCGCTCGGCCTGGTGGTCGTGCCGACCCGCGAGCTGGCCGTGCAGGTCACCGAGGACCTCTCCTCGGCCGGCAAGGTCATGGCCGCGCGCGTGCAGTCCGTGTACGGCGGGCGCGCCTACGAGCCGCAGATCGCCGCGCTGTCGGCGGGCGTCGACGTGGTCGTCGGCACCCCCGGCCGGCTGCTGGACCTGGCCAAGCAGGGCCACCTGGACCTGTCCGGCGTGCGCATGCTGGTGCTGGACGAGGCCGACGAGATGCTGGACCTGGGCTTCCTCCCGGACGTCGAGCGGATCGTGAAGCACGTCCCGAACGACCGCCAGACCCTGCTGTTCTCGGCCACGATGCCGGGCCAGGTCATCGCGCTGGCGCGGCAGTACATGAGCCGCCCGACGCACATCCGGGCCTCCGACCCGCACGACTCCGGCACCACGGTCGCCAACATCACGCAGCGCGTCTACCGCGCGCACGCGCTGGACAAGACCGAGATGCTGGCCCGCATGCTGCAGGCCGAGGGCCGTGGCCTGACGATGGTCTTCTGCCGCACCAAGCGCACCGCGGCCAAGGTCGCCGAGGAGCTGGACGACCGCGGCTTCGCCGCCGCGGCGGTGCACGGCGACCTCGGCCAGGGCGCCCGCGAACAGGCGCTGCGCGCCTTCCGCAACGGCAAGGTCGACGTCCTGGTGGCCACCGATGTGGCCGCCCGCGGCATCGACGTGGAAGGCGTCACCCACGTGGTGAACTTCCAGTGCCCGGAGGACGACAAGACCTACCTGCACCGCATCGGCCGCACCGGCCGCGCGGGCGCCTCCGGCACCGCGGTGACCTTCGTCGACTGGGACGAGGTCCCCCGCTGGAACCTGATCAACAAGACGCTCGGCCTGGACTTCCACGAGCCGCGCGAGACCTACTCGACGTCCGAGTGGCTGTTCGAGGAGCTCGGCATCCCGGCCGGTTCCAAGGGCCGGCTGCTGAAGTCGCAGCAGACGCGTGCCGGCCTGGCCGCCGAAGAGGTCGAGGACCTCGGCGAGACCGGGCGCGGCGCCGGGGTGCGGGCCCGCGGGACGCAGCGGCCGGACCGGTCCGAGCGGGCCGAGCGGTCCGAGCGGGCCGAGCGGCCGGCCCGGGCCAAGCGCGACCGGGTGCGGACGCGGGGCGGCCAGCTGGTCGCCGAGGATGCCGCGCTCGCCGGCGAGACCGGGATCGTCGCTTCGGCCACCGGCCAGGCTTCCGCTGACGAGGCTCTGGCCGTGTCGAACGGCGGCGAGACCGGGGAGCGGCCGAAGCGGACGCGGAACCGGACGCGCGGCGGCGCGAAGACCGAGGCGCCGATCGCCGACGCCGTGGTGGAGGCGGCCGCTGTCGCCGACGCCGTGGTGGAGGCCGGGCAGGCGACCGCGCTCGTCACGGACGCCGCCGAGGACGCGACGAAGCCGAAGCGGACGCGGAGCCGCTCGCGCGGTGGCGCGAAGGTCGAGACCTCGATCGTCGAGACCTCGATCGTCGAGACCGCCGTCGAGGCGGAGCAGGCCGATCCCGCCGACGTCGACGCGGAGGCCACGCCGAAGCGCACTCGGAGCCGTTCGCGGAGCGGAGCGAAGGCCGAGACGGCGATCGCCGAGTCCGCGACCGACGTTCCGGCCGCCGAGGCCGAGGAGAAGCCGAAGCGCACCCGGACGCGGAACCGCGTGACGGCCGCCGAGGTCGAGACGGCGATCGCGGAAAGCGTTGCGGGGGCCGCGGAGGCCGCGGAGGCCGCGGACGCCACCGAGGCCGACAAGCCCAAGCGGACGCGGACGCGCAAGGCCGCCGCGGAGACCGCCGCCGTCGAGGCGGAGGCTCCGGCTGAGAAGCCGGCGCGCACGCGGACTCGCAAGGCCGCCGCCCCCGCCCAGGCTCAGGCGGCCGCCTCCGCCGAGAAGCCGAAGCGCACGCGCCGAACGGGCTCCGACGGCTCGGGCCTGACCGCGACCGGCGTCGCCGTGACCGGGAACTACAACTCGTAGTCGTCGCCATGCCGACGGCCCGGGACCGATCGATCGGTCCCGGGCCGTCGGCATCGCAGGGCATGGGCGCCTCAAGCGCCTCACGTCCCCGCCGACTACCCTCATCACCATGAGCACCCCGCCCTTCGTCGACCTGCCGCCCCACACCAGCGCGGTCCAGCTGCCGACCGTGGGCGGTCCGCTCGCCGCGTTGCGGGCCGTGCCGCCCGCCGGCGTGACGCTTCGCGGCACCGCGGTGCTCGTGCCCGGATACACCGGATCGAAAGAGGACTTCATCGCGGTGCTCGCACCGCTGGCGGAGGCCGGGTACGACGCCGTCGCCATCGACCAGCGCGGCCAGAACGAGTCCGGCGGGCCCGAGGACCCGGGCGCCTACACGCTCGCGCGGCTGGCCGAGGACCTGGCCGACGTGGTGGAGGACCTGGGCGGGGAGCCGATCCACCTGCTCGGGCACTCCTTCGGGGGCCTCGTCGCCCGGGAGTACGCCCTCGCCCATCCCGGCCGCATCCGCAGCCTCGCCGTCTTCGACTCCGGACCGGCGGCCGTGCCGGGACGCTCGGCCGAACAGGCCAAGCTGCTCGTCGCGGCGGCCGGGTTCCTCAGCACGGCGCAGATCTGGGCCGAGATGCAGAAGCTGGCCGCGGCCGAGGGCGCGCCGCAGCACCCTGACGCCGGGGTGCGGACGTTCCTGCGGCGGCGGTTCGAGGCGAACGACCTGGCCATGCTCGCGGGCATGGGGACCGCGATCCTCGAGGCGCCCGACCGGACCGACGAGCTGGCCGCCGCCGGTCTGCCGCTGCTCGTCGCGGCCGGCGTCGGCGACGACGCGTGGCCCGTCGAACTGCAGAAGGACATGGCCACGCGCCTGGGCACCGAGCTGGTCCTGATCCCGGACGCCGCCCACTCCCCCGCCGCCGAGAACCCCGCGGCGACCGCTCGGATCCTGAAGGAGTTCTGGGCTCAGAACGGCTGAACGCCGCTGGAGCGCGCCACCAGCTCCGCGTACACCGCGGGGTCGGTGGTCTCGACGCCCAGCGGTGTCGACTTGCGCGAACCGTGCCAGTCCGACGAGCCGGTGGTCAGCAGCCCGAGCCGCTGCGCCAGGTTGCGGATGTGATCGCGTTCCTTGGGGCCGTGGTCGGGATGGTTCATCTCGATGCCGGCCATGCCGGCTTCGGCGAAAGCGGCGATGTCCTCGTCCCCGACCACCGGTCCGCGGCGCCAGGCCAGCGGGTGGGCCATCACCGTCACACCGCCCGCGCCGCGGATGAGCTCGATCGCCCGGAACGGGTCCATGTCCAGCTTCTCCGCGCGGGCGCGACCGCCCTCACCGAGCCAGTCGGGGGTGAACGCCGCGTCCACCGACGGCACCACACCCGCCTCCACCAGCGCGGTGGCCACGTGGGGGCGGCCCACGACACCGCCGTCGGCGATCTCCTGCACCCGCTCCCACGTGATCGGCGCCCCCAGGTCGCGCGCCTTGGCCACCATGGCCTCGGCGCGGTGCGTCCTCGATGCGCGGATCTCACCCAGTGCGGCGTCCAGGTCGGCGTCGTCGGGGTCGAACAGGTAGCCGAGCATGTGCAGGCCGACACCGTTGATCTTGCAGCTGATCTCCACGCCGGGCACCACGGTGCGGATGTTCGACCACACACCGGCCTCGACGCCGTACCTCAGGGCCCGGCGGGCCTCCGACCAGCCACCGGTGCCGTCGTGGTCGGTGATGGCCACCACGTTCAGGCCCGCGGCCTCGGCCATCGCCACCAGCTCGGCCGGCTCGTAAGTCCCGTCGGAGGCGGTGGTGTGGGCGTGCAGATCGATACGCATGCCCCCACGCTATGCCAGGGAGCCGTCCGCTAGCGGGTCACGGTGCCGCCGTCGACGACCATCGACTCGCCGTTCACGAACGACGCCCCCTCCGAGCACAGCCACACCGCCGCCGACGCGATCTGCTCCGGCCGCCCCACGAACCCGCCGCCGAGCGCGTTCGCCCCGGAGGCCTCCCGCGACTGCTTGGCCACCTCCGGCCGCTCCGCCGCCGAGGCCCGGATCATCGGGGTGTCGATCACGCCGGGGCAGATCGCGTTGATCCGCAGCCCCGCGTTCCGGTACTCCTTCGCAGCGGTCTTCGTCAGCCCCAGCACTCCGTGCTTCGCCGAGCAGTACGGGGACAGATACGGCACCGGCACGAGTCCCGCGGCCGAGGCGATGTTCACGATCGTCCCGGCCCGCTCCGGCAGCATCGCCCGGATCTCGTGCTTCAGCGCCAGGAACGTTCCGGTCAGGTCGATCCCGACGACCCGGTTCCACTCCTCCAGCGCCATGTCGGCGATCTTCGCGCCCGAACCGGCGACGCCCGCGCAGTTCACCGCCGCGTCCAGCCGCCCGAACTCGGCCAGCGCCACCGCCACCGCGGCCTCCATCTCGGCCTCCACCGCGACGTCGGCGCGCACGAACAGCGCGGTGCCGCCGGCCTTGCGCACCAGCTCCACCGTCTCCGGCCCGGAGTTCTCCCCGGACTCGGTCAGATCCACCACCACGACCGCCGCGGCACCCTCGGCGGCGAACAGTTCGGCGGTGGCGCGGCCGATGCCGCTGCCGCCGCCGGTCACCAGAGCGATCTTCCCGTCTGCCAGCATGCGCGCACCGTAGGGCAGACGGCACCAGCCGTCCATCCTCATCGACACGGGTAATAGGCTGGCGCCCGTGGACCAGGACCTTCCCACGTGGGACGACACCCGAGCCGCCGACGTCTTCAACGAGCACCGAAGGCTCCTGACTTCGGTCGCCTACCGGGTGCTGGGCCGCTGGAGCGACGCCGAGGACGTGGTGCAGGACGCGTGGCTGCGCTGGAGCGGCTCGGACTACGCGCGGATCGAGGACCCGAAGGCCTTCCTGGTCACGGTCACCACGCGCCTGGCGATCGACCAGCTCCGCAAAGTCCAGACCCGCAAGGAGTCCTACGTCGGCCCCTGGCTGCCGGAGCCCGTGCTGACCCGGGACGGCGCGGACAGCTCCCCCGACGCCGCGGACCGCGTGGTCCTGGACGACACCGTCTCGCTGGCGATGCTGCTGGTGATGGAGACCCTGTCACCGCTGGAGCGCGCGGTGTTCGTGCTCCGCGAGGCGTTCGACTACAGCTTCGCCGAGATCGCCGCGATGCTGGACCGCACCGAGCCCGCGGTGCGGCAGCTGCTGGTCCGGGCGCGCAACCACGTCCACGAGAAGCGTCCCCGCTACCCGCTGGACGACGCCAAACGGCAGAGCATCGCCGACCGTTTCCTCGCGGCCTGTGTGGGCGGCGACGTCCGGCCGCTGCTGGAGCTGCTGTCGCCGGAGGTCACGCTGGTCGCCGACGGCGGCGGCGTCGTCACCGCGGCCCGGCGGCCGGTGGAGGGCCAGGACCACGTCGCCCGGTTCCTGCTCGGCATCGTCGACAAGTACGCGAAGTTCATGCAGGAGGGCGCGGACCTGCGCATCGAGGTGGTGGCCGGCGGGGTCAACGGCTCGCCGGCGATCGTGGCGTTCCTCGACGGCAAGGTGCTCTACGTCTACACGCTGGACCTGGACGAGGACGGCAGGATCCGCGCGGTGTTCGGCATGGCCAACCCGGAGAAGCTCGAAGGTGTGCGCGCCCTGGAGGTTTGACCTGGTGTGAGGCAGGTCACAGGGAGGCTTGTCACAGGACTCCGGGCGGTCCCGTCCTTGTGGTCGAGAGCGCGGCGAAACCGCCGCCAACCAGACCAAAGGAGAACATCATGCGCATCCTCCTCGCCGGTGCCAGTGGCGTCTTCGGCCGCGTCCTCACCCCGGCCCTGGTCGACGCCGGCCACGACGTCGTCGGCATCACGCGCACCCGGGACGGCGTCCGGGGCATCGAGGCCATGGGCGCCTCGGCGGTCATCGCCGACGTCATGGACCGGGAGCAGCTGCTCGCCGCTCTCGAAGGAGAGCGCTTCGACGCGGTGATCAGCCAACTCACAGCGTTGAAGAAGCCTCCGATGCGCAACAAGGACATGCGCCAGACCAACGTCCTGCGCACCGTCGGCACCGAGAACCTGATGGCCGCCGCCAAGGCGACCGGCGCCACGCGGTTCCTGACCCAGTCGATGATCTTCGGCTACGGATACGGCGACCTGGGCGCCGGGCCGATCACCGAGGACGCGTACTTCGGCCCGTCCCAGCGCAAGGCGTTCGCCGAGCACGGCGAGGCGATGCGGCGCAACGAGCAGATCGCCTTCTCCGAGCCGGGCGTCGACGGCATCGCGCTGCGCTACGGCCTCTTCTACGGCGGCCCCGCGACCGACGTCTACGTGAACCTCCTGCAGGCCGGCAAGCTGCCGATCATCAAGGCCGGGACCGACTCCTTCATCCACCTCGCCGACGCGGCGAGCGCCACCGTCGCCGCCCTGGAGCGGGGGCGAGGCGGGCAGGCGTACAACGTCGTGGACGACACCCCGATCCCGTTCGCGGACATCACGCTGGAGATCGCCGAGGACTTCCACACCAAGAAGCCGCGGACCGTCCCGGCGTGGCTGATCAAGCCGATGCGGTACCTGGACGCGGTCGTCACCGGCCGCTACGTGATCAGCAACGCCAAGGCCAAGGACGAGCTCGGGTGGAAGCCGCAGTACCCGTCCTACCGCGAGGGCGTCCGCGCCGACGCGCGGGGCTGACCGGCGGCACGGCGGAACGGAAGCGGCCCCTTGATCCGGTGAGGGAATCGGATCAAGGGGCCGAGCGTGCGCCGCTCTGCCTTCCGGTCCTACAGGTCGATCCCGGTCAGCACCAGCACCCGCTCATAGGTGTAGTCCTCCATCGCGCTCTTGACGCCTTCGCGGCCGACGCCGGAGCCCTTCACGCCACCGTACGGCATCTGGTCGGCGCGGAAGCTGGGGACGTCCCCGATGATCACGCCGCCCACCTCCAGATCGCGGTGCGCGCGGAACGCCGTGCGCAGATCGTGGGTGAACACGCCGGCCTGCAGGCCGAACCGCGAGTCGTTGACCAGGCGGACCGCCTCGTCGAAGCCGTCGAACGCGCGCAGCACCAGCACCGGGCCGAACACCTCGTCCGCGACGACCTTGGCGCCGTCGGGCACGCCGGCCAGGACGGTCGGCTCGTAGCTGGCGCCGTCGCGGCCGCCGCCGGTGAGCAGGGTGGCCCCGGCGCCGACGGCCTCGCCGACCCAGGCCTCGACCCGCTCGGCGGCGGCGACGCTGATCATCGGGCCGACGTCGGTGCCCGGATCGGTCGGGTCGCCGGTCTTCTGCGCCTCGACGGCCGCGACGACCTTCTCCAGCAGGCGGTCGTAGACGGCGCGGTCGGCGAACACCCGCTGCACCGAGATGCAGGACTGTCCGGCCTGGTAGTTCGAGAACGCGGCGATCCGCTGGGCGGCCCAGTCGAGGTCGGCCTCGGAGGCGTAGTCGGCGGTGACCACGGCCGCGGCGTTGCCGCCGAGCTCCAGCGTCACGTGCTTGTGCGGCACCGCCGCCTCGATCATGGCGCCGACCGGGCCGGAGCCGGTGAAGCTGACCACCGGCAGCCGCGGGTCGGCGGTGAGCGCGGCCATGCGGTCGTTCGGCACCGGCAGCACCGACCAGGAGCCGGCCGGCAGGTCGGTCTCGGCCAGCAGCTCGCCGAGCAGCAGCGCGGTCAGCGGAGTGGCCGGGGCCGGCTTGACGATGATCGGCGCGCCGACCGCGATCGCCGGGGCGACCTTGTGCGCGACCAGGTTCAGCGGGAAGTTGAACGGCGCGATGCCGAGCACCGGGCCGTGGGGGAAGCGGCGGATGACCGCGGTGCGGCCGGTGGCGTTGGCGTCGGTGTCGAGGCGCTGCACCACGCCGCCGAAGCGGCGGGCCTCCTCGGCGGCCCAGCGGAACACCGACACGGCGCGGCCGACCTCGGCCCTGGCCCACTTCAGCGGCTTGCCGTTCTCGGCGGTGATGAGCGCGGCGATCTCGTCGGCGCGCTCGGCGATGCGGCGCGAGACGAGGTCCAGCGCGGCGGCGCGGACGTGGGCCGGCTGGTCGGCGGTCTCCTTGGCGGCCGCGGCGGCCGCGGCCACCGCCTCCTCCACCTGGTCCTCGGTCGGGACGGAGACCGTGGCGACGTGCGCGCCGTCGTACGGCGAGTACACCTCGAAGCTGTCGGTGCCGGTGGCCTGCTTGCCCGCGATCCAGAACGGCGTTGCCTGCTCAGTCATGGATTCAGGGTAGGCGGGGGTGGAGGCGGGTGCCGGTGTACGCGGTGGCCAGTCGGTGCCGCTGTCCGCTCCTCCAGGGCCAGCGGGCGGCGTGGGAGCGGCGTGGGAGCGCCGAGGAGTGGTGGACACCGGAGCCACCAAAACGGCTACTGGCCCTCCTGCACCCGCAGCGCCAGCCACAACTCCATGCGCGCGTCCGCCGAGTCGGCCGCGGTCAGGTCCTTGCCGAGCAGCTCCCCGGCCCGCGCGATCCGGGCCCGCACGGTGTGCCGGTGCACGCCGAGCTCCGCGGCCGCGGCGTCCCACTGGCCGTTGTGCGCGAGCCAGGCGCGCAGCGTCGGCACCAGCGTCGTGCGGTCGGCGTCCTTCAGCGGCCGCAGCACCCCGGCGGCGAAGTCGCGCACCACCTGGTCGCCGAACAGCGTGGTCAGGCCGGATCCGGACTCGGCGAAGAAGACCGGGGAGCGGCCGGTCCTGCGCACCGTCGCCAGCGCCTCCCCGGCCTGCCGGTACGCGCGGCCGAAGTCCGCGTAGCCGACCGCGTCGGACACTCCGCCGGCGAACCCGTCGAAGGCGGCCGGGGCGAGCAGCACCCGCTCCCCCTCCTCCTCCAGCACGAACATCCGCTCCGGCACCGCCTCTTCGCGAACCGAGTCGCGGGAGACGCGGATCGGCTCGGGCGGCAGCGGCACGCGCAGTTCGGCGGCCGCCTCGTGCGCGGCGTCGACGTGGCCGGCCAGCAGCAGCCGCACCACCGCGCGCCGCAGCGTCAGCTCGGCGACCGTGCCGTCCTTGGTCGGCTGCTCGACGCCGAGCGTCAGCAGCGTCAGGGCGACGGCCAGGATCTGGCGCCCCGTGGTGTCCGGGCCGGTGGTGCGGCCGAGCAGGCCGGCGGCCAGGAAGCCCATGACGCGCTTGCCGGCGCCGAGCGCGTGCACCTCGACGTGCCCGGATTCGGTGAGGATCGAGGAGCTGCTCGGCAGCGAGCGGCCGCGCAGCCGGGCCAGCTCCGGCGCCAGGTCCACCTCCGGCGGGACCGGCCCGGCGCTGTGCAGCACCGTGCCGTCGGCCGCGGCCAGCACCGCCCACGCGCCCGGGCCCAGCCCGCGCACCAGGGAGCGGACCAGGGAGCGCTGCGGTTCGGCCGCCAGCGCCGACTTCACCAGCTCCTGCTGGGTCCGGTAGCCCTCGGTGATGGCGCGGTATTCCTCGGCGGCCAGCGTCTTGGAGACGGACTTGGCGATCGCGATGAAGGGCGTGGCCTTCGGGACCTCGAGCACCGGCAGGCCGTGGGCCTCGGCGGCGGCGACGAAGCGTTCGGGCACCGCGGCGTTGTTCAGGCCGACGCCGAAGCCCAGGCCCGCGACGCCGGCCCGGACCAGCCCGGACAGGAACGCCTCCAGGTCGAACCGCGGGTCGTCGAGCCGCAGGCCGGTGGTCAGCAGCAGCTCGCCGCCCTCCAGGAACGGCGCCGGGTCGTTCAGCTCGGTGGTGTGCACCCAGCGGATCTCGCGCGCGGTGTCGCCGGCCGGGCCCCGGGTGGTCAGCAGGCGCAGGCCCAGGGGGCGGTCGGCGAGCAGGGAGGCGATCGTCGGGGGCACGGCTCCAGCCTACGTGCCGGACCCCCGTGGACGTCCGGGCTGTTCAGCGGGCGAACGCTTCGAACAGCGGTGCGCGGGGACCGTACGATGGGGCACGCCATGACGACGACCACCGCGCCGGCGAATGCCGCTTCCGCCGAGGCGCCACTGCGCCTCACCACCGAGGCGCCCCGCAGCCTCACCTTCAGCGACCAGGCCGCGTTCTGGGCGAACCTGGGCGTCAGCCTGATCGGGTTCGCCAGCGCCGCGGTCATCCTGCTGCCCGCCGGCTACTCCCCGCTGCCGATCCCCGCCGCCCTGCTCGCGCTCGCCCTGGGCACCGTGACCGGCATGGCGATGACCGCGCTGGCCGGCGTGGTCGGCACCCGCACCGGCGCCCCGGCGATGGCGGTGCTGCGCGGGCTGTTCGGCACCCGGCTGTCGTTCCTGCCGAGCCTGGCGAACATCTTCCAGCTGATCGGCTGGGGCGTGTACGAGCTGACGGTCATCGTGCAGGGCGTGGACGCCATGACCGGCCGGATACCCCGGCCCCTGGTGGTCGTGGCCGCCGGGGCGCTGTGCACCGCGATGGCGATCTGGCCGCTGTCCGTCCTGCGCATCCTGCGCAAGTACGTGACCGGTCTGGTCGGCATCTCCATGCTCTACTTCACCGTGCAGCTGCTGCGGAACCCGGTCCCGCACCAGAGCGGCACCTCCTGGAGCGGCTTCTTCCCGGCGGTGGACGCCGCGCTGGCCCTGTCGGTGTCCTTCCTGCCGATGGCCGCGGACTACATGCGGCACGCCCGCGACGCCCGCCAGGCCGCCGGCGCGGCGGTGTCGGGCTACAGCATCACGCAGTTCTGGTGCTACGCCATCGGCATCGTGGCCCTGCTACAGGCCGGCCCGGACGGCGACGTCTTCCACACCATGCTCGGCGTCGCCGGCGGCTGGGTCTTCTTCCTGGTGCTGGTGCTGCGCGAGTCGGACCAGTCGTTCGCCAACGTCTACTCCACCGCCATGTCGATCCAGAACCTGCTGCCCAGCGTGGACCGCCGCGTCCTGTCCGGCGCGGTCGGCGCACTGGTGACCGTGATCGCGCTGTTCGTGCACGACCTCACGCAGTTCTCGAACTTCCTGCTCGTCATCGGCTCGGTGTTCGTCCCGCTGGCCGCGGTGCTGGGCATCGACTACTTCCTGGGCCGCGGCAAGGAGGGTCGCTGGGACCTGTCCGAGCGCTCCCCGGCCCGACCGGTCATGCTGCTGCCGTGGGCCGTCGGCTTCGCGGTGTACCAGATCCTGAACCCGGGTTCGGTGAGCTGGTGGCGCCACGGCTGGATGCACGTCCAGGACTGGCTCGGCGTGCACCCGGGCTGGTGGGCCTCGGCCTCGCTGTACTCCTTCGCGGCGGCGGCCCTGGCCACCGGCGCGATCGTGGCCTGGGACCGGAGGCGCCCGGCGTGAGCCACGACGACCTCGTGTTCGGCATGGGAGCCGAGCCGGTCGTGCACCGCGACTGGCCGAGCCTCACACCGGACGAGGTCGGGGCGGTGCTCGGCGACGAGGTCTCGGAGATCGAGTGGCGCAGCCCGCGCCCCCTGTCGACGACCGCCCGGATCCGGACCGGCGACGGCCGGCGGCTGATCGTGAAGCGGCTGCCGCTGTCGCTGCGGACGCCGGAAGCGCTGGCCGAAGAGCACGGGTTCATGGACCATCTGCGGGGGCGCGGGATCCCGGTGCCGCGGGCCTGGACGGCGGGGACCCGCGACGGCTTCGCGTACGAGGTGCAGGAGCCGGGCGCCGGCGAGGACATGTACCAGCACGTGTTCTCCTGGACGCCCTACCACCCGGGCTTCCACGCCGGGCCCGCCGGCGCGATGCTCGGCCACCTGCACAACGCCGCCGTGGGCCACGACGCACCGGCCCGGCCCTGGCGGCCCCTGAAATCAGGCTTCTCGCTCTTCGGCGCGGCGGACCCGATCACCGCCATCGAGCGGATCGCGGCGGAACGGCCGCGGCTGGGCGACTTCCTGGACGCCCGCGACTGGCGCTCCGACGTGGAACGGCTCATGCTCCCGTTCCACCGGCGGCTGGCCCCCCTGCGCGACGGACTCCACCCGCTCTGGACCCACAACGACTGGCACGGCACCAATCTGCTGTGGACCGACGACGGCTGTGACCCGGCCGCCACCTCGGTCCTGGATTTCGGTCTCGCCGACCGCACCACCGCCGTCCACGACCTGGCCATCGCGGTCGAGCGGTTCGCCGTCGACTGGGTCGCGCTGCGCGACGGCGGTCCGGCCGGCATCCAGAAGCGCCAACTCACTTCGTTCCTGCACGCCTACACCTCGGTGCGGCCGATCAGCGGCGCCGAGTTCTTCGCGCTGGCGCACCTGTTCCCGCTCTGTCACGCCGAGTACGAGCTCTCAGAGGTCGACTACTTCCTCTCCGTCGTCCCCGGCGGCAGCGAGGAGAACGCCGAAATCGCCTACCGCGACTGGTTCCTCGGCCACGCGGAATGGGCGAAGTCCGAGGAAGGCATCGCCTTCCTCGGACTTCTCGGAGAGGGTTCGCCGGTCTAGCCGGCGAGGGCTCAGTGCCCCTCGGCCTCCTTGGTGTGCTTCGACATCGAGAAGGCGACGGCCCACGCCAGCACCAGCACCGCGGCGCTGATGCCGAAGACCAGGGTGGCGGCGGCCGGGACGCTGGTCATCATGGTGCCGGCCTTGTCGAAGAACACGGTGCCCAGGGCCGCGACGCCGAAGGCGCCGGCCAGCTGCTGGACCGCGTTCAGCAGGCCCGAGGCGGAGCCGACCTCGGCGTCGTCCAGGTCGCCCAGGACGGTGCCGAAGATCGGACCGAAGATCAGGCCCATGCCCAGGCCGGAGACCAGCAGCGGGGCGATCAGGGTGATGCTGGTCGTGGTGGCGCCGTAGGCGTTCACCAGGATCGCGGCGATCACGGTGCCGACGGACATCACCAGCATGCCGGTCTGCAGGGTGCGCCGCGGGCCGATCTTCGGCATCAGGGCCTGCGAGGCGCCCATGGAGACGATGGTGCCGATCGACCAGGGCAGCATGGTCAGACCCGCGTGCAGGGCGCTGTACCGGAGGCCGACCTGCAGGAACAGGGTGTAGACGAAGAACACGCCGCTCATCGCCGCGCCGAAGGCGAACAGCACGCCGATGCCGCTGTTGAAGGAGCGCTTGCGGAACACGGTCGGCACCACGAACGGGTCGCGGCCGGCGGCGTTGCGGCGGCGCTGGTGCAGGGCGAACGCGGCGAAGGTGGGCAGCGAGGCGGCCATCAGCACGAACATCCAGGCCGGCCAGCCGGACTCACGGCCCTGGACCAGCGGGTAGACCAGCATCATGATGCCGGCGGTGGCCAGCAGCATGCCCACGATGTCCAGCTTGGGCTTCGTGGTGGCGTCGACATGGTCGTCGTGCGGCAGCACCTTGGCGCCGGCGAACAGCGCGACGATCGCGATCGGCACGTTGACCAGGAAGATCGCGCGCCAGCTCAGGCCGAACAGGTCGGCGCCGACCAGCCAGCCGCCCAGGATCGGGCCGAAGGTGGCGGCCAGGCCCATCATCGGGCCGAAGATGCCGAAGACGGTGTTCATCTTCTCGGCCGGGACCATGGCCCGCAGCATGCCCAGGCCCTGCGGGATCATGACGGCGGCGAAGGCGCCCTGCAGGACGCGCGCGCCGATCAGCTCGCCGGAGGTCTGCGCCAGCGAGCACAGGACCGAGCCGGTCAGGAAGCCGGCGATGCCGACCAGGAACATCCGCTTGCGGCCGAACACGTCGCCGAGGCGGCCGCCGGTGGTCAGCATGACCGCGAAGGTCAGGGTGTAGCCGGCGACGATCCACTGCAGCGCGGAGCTGGAGGCGCCGAGGTCCTTCTGCAGGACCGGGCCGGCGATGTTCATGATCGTGGCGTCGAGCAGGTCCATGATGTCGGCGCCGATGATCGCGAACAGCGCGAAGACGACGGCCTTGCCGAGTCCGGACGTGACCTTGTCCCCGGAGTCCGGGGGCGCGCCGTCGCGCTGATCGAGGGTTCCGGCCGGGTTGTCGCTGGTGTCGTCGAGCGTGGCGGTCATGGTGGTCCCCCTCCGGGAGAAAGCTGTGGCGGAACGTGGTTCGGGGTGGAACGAGGTTCGTGGCTGCGAACGGCGTTCGTCGAGACTCACGATATATCTCGTGCGTCGGATGTCAAGCTATATCGCGAACGTCGAACAGCCCTCGCGTCCCCTCGCTCGTCAGACGACGGCCGGCCTTCCGGCTCATCGCCACGAACGCCGTTCGCTGTTCTACGAACACCGTTCTACAACCGAACGCCGTTCGCGTCAAACGCTGTTCGTAGTTACGAACGACGTTCGAAGGGCGTACAGTGTTCGCCACGGGTCGTCAGAACGAAGGGAGAGCCACACCGATGGCGAACGCGGCATCGAACTCGCACGAGACCCCGGGCACCCCAGCCACCCCGGCCCTGCCGGTCCCCCCGTGGGAGCGCACCCGCCGGGCCAAGACGCCGGCGCGCACCCCGCTGAGCCAGGAGGCGATCGTCGAGGCGGCGCTGCACATCCTGGAGACCGAGGGCTACGACGGCCTGTCCATGCGCCGCGTCGCCTCCGAACTCGGCACCGGCGCGGCGTCCCTGTACGCGCACGTCGCCAACAAGGACGAGCTCATGAAGCTGGTCATCGACCGGGTCTTCGACAGCGTCGAGTTCCCCGAACCGGACCCGGAGCGGTGGGTCGAGCAGGTGCGGGAGATGATGCGCGGCACCCGGCGGATCCTGCAGGCGCACCCGGGCATCGCGCGCGCGATGCTCGGCCAGGTGCCCTTCGGCCCGAGCGGGCTGCGCATCGTCGAGGGCTTCATGGCGATCCTGCGCGCCGGCGAGCTGCCGGACCAGGTCGCGGCGTGGGCCGGGGACGTCGTCTCGCTGTACGTGGTGGCCAGCGTCTTCGAGGATGACATCAGGTTCGCCCCGCACGGCGACACCTCGCGGGAGGACATGGAGGCCTGGGCCGGCCAGATGAAGTCCTACATCAAGTCCCTGCCGGTCACGACGTTCCCGAACCTGGTGGCGCTGGCCGACCCGATGTTCGAGACCGGCGGCCCGGACGGCCGGTTCGAGTTCGGGCTGGACCTGATGCTGCGCGGCCTCGCCTCGCACTCCCGCCGGGCGTAGCACGGCGGCCGCGACGGCTCCGGGCCTGGAACAAACGGGCGGCAACCCGGCGCACCCGTCGCGAACCGCCGCGGATCCTGGCGAATCAGGATTTTACCTTTTCTAGACAGACATCCGCCGAGCCGTTTCCTAGTCTCCATCTCACCCCACAGAGATTGGAGACACAGGATGTCTTCTGCCCGTCGCTGGGTCTCGGCCGGTCTGGCGCTCTCCGGAGCGATATCCGCGGCCGTCCTGTCGTCCCCGGCATCGGCGGCCGTCTTCAACGGCACCGCGCAGGGGCTCTCCCACGGATTCCACAGCTCCTCCGGCAACTGGTCCGGCTACGCCGCGACCGGCCGGTCGTTCACCTCGGTCAGCGCCAGCTGGACCCAGCCCGCGGTCTCCTGCGGTTCGCAGACCACGTACTCGTCGTTCTGGGTCGGCCTGGACGGCGACGGCAGCAACTCGGTCGAGCAGACCGGCACCGAGGCCGACTGCTCCGGGGGCCGGGCGGTGTACTCGTCCTGGTACGAGATGTACCCGGCGTACCCGGTCGACTTCTCCAACCCGGTCTCCCCCGGCGACCACTTCACCGCCTCGGTGACCTACAACGGCGGCAACAAGTTCACGCTGGTGCTGAGCGACACGACCAAGGGCTGGTCGCACACGGTCCACTCCACGCTGCGCAACCCGGCGCTGGCCTCGGCCGAGGTGATCGCCGAGGCGCCGTCCAGCGGTTCCGGCGTGCTGCCGCTGTCCGACTTCGGCACGGTGGGCTTCAGCGGCTCGAAGGCCGACGGCGCCTCGCTGTCCTCCTTCTCGCCGGACAAGATCACCATGGCCGGCGGCAGCACCATCAAGGCCGTGCCCGGGACGATCTCCTCCAGCGGCGCCTTCAGCGTGACCTGGAAGCACAGCTGATCCAGCATTGGTCCAGGCTTGATCGAGCGCTGGGAGACGAAGAGCCGGTAGGCGACCGGCCCGGGCCCGGTTCCGCGTGATGGGCGGAACCGGGCCCGGGCGTACCTCGGCCCGGCGGACGCGCCGCCGGGCCGAGGAGTATCACCGGGCCGTATCAGTGTCGCTCAGGTCTCACTTCTGCGCGTCGGCGAGCGCCTTCTGCGCGGCGGCCAGCGCGGTCTGGGCGGCGGTGAGCTTGTCGCTCGCGGCCTGCACGGCGGCCTTCGCGTCGTTCGCGGCCTTGGTCATCGCGTCGGCGGCGGCCTTGGGCGCGGTGTCCGCGGAGGCCACGACCGCGGCGTTCAGGGTGTCGACGGCGGTGCGCACGGCCTTGTCCTGGGTGCCGCCGATCGCGGTCGCCAAATTCCAGGAAGCGGTGGACAGCGCGTCCACCACGTTCTGGGCCGGGTCGGCGCCGCCGGCCTGGTACGCCGCGAGCGCCGTGGCGTAGGCGGTGTAAGCGCCCTGCACCTTGGAGTCGGCCGAGTTCTTCACCGCGTCGAACAGCGCGGTCGCGTCGTCCTTCACGGCCTTGTCGGTGGACACCTGGAGGGTGTGGTAGAACGCGAACACGGACGCGCCGGGCACGGCAGCCGCGGCGTCGTACGCCTTCTGCGCGGCGTCCACGGCGGCCTGCGCCTTGGCCACGGCGTCCTTCAGCTGCTGGACGTAGACGTCGTAGCCGACCGTCAGCAGCGTCTGGACCTGCTTCTGGACGTTCTGCGACACGGCCACCAGACCGCCGAAGATCTTGACCTGCTGCAGCGGGGCGTTGAACCCGACCAGCGCCGCGGCCGTGGCCGGCGGCAGGCTGTTCGGGTCCGTCAGCAGCAGCGCGCCGTGGTTGTAGGCCGCGTAGACGCCGCCGACCAGCGGGTCGGTGAAGATCAGGCCGTTGGCCACGACCGCGGTCTTGCTGTCCTTGAGGACCGCGCTGCCGGCGACCGCGGCGGCGGTCTCGTAGCGGGTCAGGCCGGCGAGCTCGGTGTCCTTGACGCTCAGCTTGTTCACCGCGGTCACGGCCGGCACGCCGACCGAGGTGACGGTGCCCGCGCCCTTGATGAACGCGGCGGTCGCGGCGTCGGTGACGGTGGTGCCGTTGGACAGCACGATCGCCGAGTCCGGCGCGGCGGCGGCCAGCGGGCCGGCCGACAGGGCGTCGGCGAAGTTCATGCCGGTGGCCACGATCGCGTTCTTGGCGTGCAGGCTGCCCGCGATGTCCAGCGCGGTGGCGTAGCGGTCGAAGCCGCCGACCCGGTCCACGTCGTACCCCAGGGCCTTGAGCTGCTTCTCGACCGCCGGGGTGACGGCGACCTCGCCGCCCAGGATCGTGATCTTCTTGCCCTTGGCGGCGTCGCCGGTGCCCAGCAGTCGCTTGATCTCGTCGGCGACACCGGGGGTCAGGGTCTTGGAGTCGGTGAGCAGCAGGGCCGAGCCGGTCTTGGCGGCCAGCGGGGTGCCGGCGAGGGCGTCGACGTAGATGTCGCCGCGCGCGATCACGACGCCCTTGGCGGAGCCCGCGGTCGGGAAGTCGGCCTGGGAGGCGTTGATCGCGGTCTCGTAACGGGTCGCCCCGCCGATCCGGTCGAGATTCGGAGCCGCGTTGGTGGTCGGGTTGGTCCCCGTGGAAGCGCCGGTGTCGGCGGCCATCGCCGGGGCGGCGGCCACGGCACCGGCGGCGACCGCGGACGCCACGAGGGCGGAGATGGCCAGCGGACGGTTCTTGCTCATAACAAAATCCCCATCGTCGGTTTCAGCCGACCCCCCGGTCGGCTGATAAACACCTCATCACAAAGGGATTACAAACGGGAAATCGAGTACTGAGAGCGACGCTCGCCGTCACTCCCGGTCGCGGCCGTCAGGACTCACCCTCGCAGGTCGACCAGCACCGGCGGGGTGCGGAAGCCGTCGGCGGTCGCGAGCGACACCAGAGCGTGGCCGGTCGGGATCTCGTTGATGATCTCCGACGGCGACCAGACGTAGCGCTCGACGGGGCGGGTCGACACAGAGCGCTGCTGTGCCACCGACGAGCCGCCGGTGAGCGCCAGCAGCTGGCCCGGCCGCTTGGCGTTGCGGCCCAGGGACTGCACGCTGCGCTTCCGCTCCGGCGGACCGGTGATGGTGCCGGACCGGGTCGTGTTCTCCTGGCCGGTGGTCACCGTGGTCTCCGGAACCCACTGCTTGCCCCAGAAATCGGCGATATAGGCGGCGTCCTGAGGGTCGATCCCGGCGAACACCGCTTTGCACCCAGTGTTGGCGAACACGGTCGCGCGCAGGTTCTCCGGGAACTCGCGCATCGACTGCGCCAGCAGGATCAGGCCGGCGTTGGCCGCGCGCGCCCGCTGCAGGCCCTGCACCACGTATTCGTCCACGAACCGGCCGGCGTCGTCGACCACCAGGCCCTTGAAGATGGCGCGGTCGACGTCCGGGGCGGACACGGTCTGCACGAACTGCGACACCGCGAGCCGGGCCAGGATCCGGGCGGCCTGCGGGTACGCGCCCTCGGGCAGCGCGATGCGGACCCGCAACGGCTTGTCGATCTCGCGCATCGAGAAGGTCCGGTCCGGGCGGCCGTCGAACAGCTCGACCAGCGCCGGCCGGTCCAGCAGCCGCAGCCGCTCCACCAGCAGCCGCGGGCCGCCCTGTTCCAGTTCGGCGATCAGCTCCCTGAGCGTCGGGTAGCGGCTCTCGCGCTCCCGGAACCAGCTCAGCGCGGCGTCCAGAGCGTTGTGCGCGGCGGCGTCGGCCTCCGGCTCCACCCCGGGCGGCAGCAGGGCGCCGGCCAGCCGGTCGGCGGCCTCGGCCGGGTTACGGGCGCCGCCGTAGAGGTCGAAGCCCCACAGCGACTCGGGGTTGCCGGGATCGATGTCGACGTCGAAGAAGCCGGGCAGCGCGTAGTCGCCGCGCGGGTCGATGACCACCACCGAGGCCATGTTGGTGAGCGTCTGCAGGCCGAGGAGCTCCACGATGGGACGCGCGAAGCTGCGCGTCTTGCCGCTTCCGGGCGGCCCTATCACCAGCAGCGAGGTCCGCAGCACCTCGGCGTCCAGGGCGAAGGTCTGGCCGGCGTGCGTCGCCGGGTTCTTCCCGGACGACGACGCGACGCCCAGCCGCACCTGCCCGGTCATCAGGTCGTGCTCGCCGAGCCGGGCCGGCAGGTCGCGCTGGCCGGAGGCGTGCAGCCAGGCGTGCGGGCCGGCGTCCTCGATCTCGGCGGCGGCCGCGGCCAGCCGGCCCTCGTCGCCGCGGGCCTGGCGGATCACCCGGGTGACCCGGACGTAGTCGACGTCGGTCAGCTCGCCGTGGTCGGCGGCGGCGTCCAGCCGGCTGGCGGCCGCGACGTGCCCGGCCGTCCGCAGGTCCTGCCACAGGTCCTGTTTCGGCGGCGGGGCGGCCTTGCGCTTGCGGGCGGAGCCGGGCAGGCGGTCGCCGTACTGCTCCCACAGGACGCGGCCGACCGGCACCCAGCCGCCGGCCCAGCCGCAGGCCGCCAGCACCGCGGCGAGGAACACGATCCACAGGAAGGCCCCGTGCAGCCCGATCGAGGTGAGGATGATCGAGGCCGGGACCGCCAGGACCACCAGGGCCAGCGGGGCGTACATCAGATAGCGCAGGGCCCGCTGCCGGGCCTCGCGGCTGACCCGCGCCGCGGCCGCCTGCTGCGGGTCGCGGCCGTAGGCGAACACCCCGGGCACGTCCACCAGCCGCGGCCCGTGCACCCAGGCCTGCACGTCCGGCCGGGTGCGCTCGGTCCACTTGGTGCCGGTCCAGTAGCGCAGCTGGGGATGGCCCGAGGGGTCGGCGTACCAGCCCGGCGGGAGGGGACCGGGGGCGGGGGGCTGGCCTTGAGTCGTCACACGTTCTGTGTATCAGAACTACGACTCGGTGAAAGGGAGCACACCGGCCGGCAGGCCCGACTCGCCAATTCGGCTCAACCGCATGCCGCGACCCGCCACCGCGTCCTGTGCCGCCCCGCCACCACGCGCTTAGGCTGCGAAAGAACCCGCGACGACCCAGTGCTACTCCAGGAGTCCCCATGACCGAGCTCAAGCAGGAACGGCGTCTCGTCACCGAGATCCCCGGCCCGAACTCCCGCGAGCTGTTCGAGCGCCGCAACAAGGTGGTCGCGCGCGGCGTGTCCACGACCCTGCCGGTGTTCGTCACCGACGCCGACCGGGCGATCCTGCTGGACGCCGACGGCAACCAGCTGCTGGACTTCGGCACCGGCATCGCCGTGACCTCGGTCGGGCACGCCGACGTCAACGTGGTCCGGAACGCCTCCGCGCAGCTCGCGAAGTTCACCCACACCTGTTTCATGGTGACGCCGTACGAGTCGTACGTCGCGGTCTGCGAGGCGCTGAACGAGCTCACCCCCGGCGACCACGAGAAGCGCTCGGCGCTGTTCAACTCCGGGGCCGAGGCGGTGGAGAACGCGGTCAAGATCGCCCGCGCCTACACCAAGCGCCAGGCGGTCGTCGTCTTCGACCACGGCTACCACGGCCGCACCAACCTGACGATGGCGCTGACCGCCAAGGTCGCCCCGTACAAGGACGGCTTCGGCCCGTTCGCCCCCGAGGTCTACCGGGTGCCGATGGCCTACCCCTTCCGCTGGCCCACCGGCCCGGACAACGCCGCCGCCGAGGCCCTGGCCCAGACCAAGACCCTCATCGAGAAGCAGGTCGGCGCGCACAACGTGGCCGCCGTGCTGATCGAGCCGATCCAGGGCGAGGGCGGCTTCATCGTGCCGCCGGACGGCTTCCTGCCCGGCCTGGCCGAGTGGTGCCGGGAGAAGGGCATCGTCTTCATCGCCGACGAGATCCAGTCCGGCTTCTGCCGCACCGGCGACTGGTTCGCCGTCGACCACGAGGGCGTGGTCCCGGACCTGGTCACCACCGCCAAGGGCATCGCCGGCGGGCTGCCGCTGGCCGCGGTCACCGGCCGCGCCGAGATCATGGACGCCGCCGGCCCCGGCGGCCTCGGCGGCACCTACGGCGGCAACCCCGTGGCCTGCGAGGGCGCCCTGGGCGCCCTCCAGACCATGAAGGAGCAGGACCTGGTCGGCAAGGCCCGCGCCATCGAGGCCGTCATGAAGGACCGCCTGGGCAAGCTCGCCGCCGCCGACCCGCGCATCGGCGAGGTCCGCGGCCGCGGCGCGATGATCGCCGTGGAGCTGGTCAAGCCCGGCACCAAGGACCCGGACGCCGAGCTGGCTGGCGCCGTCGCGAAGCACTGCCACGCCGCCGGCGTGGTGGTCCTGACCTGCGGCACGTTCGGCAACGTGCTGCGCTTCCTGCCGTCGCTGGTGATCAGCGAGGAGCTGCTGGAGGACGGGCTGAACGTGATCGAGGAGGCGTTCGGCGCGGTCTGACGGCGCCCCGCCGCCCCTGCGCGGCGACACGGCCGTTCCCAGGCGCTGGCCGGTGCGGAATCCTCCGCGCCGGCCACCGCCGCGTCTCAGCCGGACAGGCTCGCGAGCAGATCGGAGACCGCCTTCCAGGTCTGGGCCTGCGCCGCCGAGTTGGCCTGCCGGGTGCCGCCCAGCTGAAGGGTGCGGCCGCTGAGGGTGTACGTGGTCAGCAGCGGCAGATATGGGATGGAGCCGACCATGTGGCCGGCCCTCTGGTACTCGTGCTCCGAGTGCGGGTACGGGGCGTGGACGTGGTCGAGCTCTTCGTCGATCTGCCGGGCCCAGGACAGCGACTGCCACAGCTGGTCGTCCGTACCCGCGAAGGTGAGGACCGGTCCGGCCACCTTGTCCACCGGGATGTCCGTGCCAGCCGGGGCTATGGACGCGCCGTGCAAGGTCCAGGCGGCACCGGGCCCGGGGAGTCCATCCCAGATCTCGGCGCTGGGTGCGATCAGGACCGCGCCGTGGATCAGGTCGGGGAAGTCCTGCGCCAACATGAGGGCGGCCTCCGAGCCGCGCGACGCCCCGAAGACCATCGTGTGCTGCTTGGCGACCTGCGGCTGCTGCTCCAGCCACGTCGCCGCCTTCACGAAGTACTCCAGCGGGATGCTCTGCAGCACCGGCGGGGTGCCGGGGACCTTGAAGTAGCCGACGGACAGCACCGGATAGCCGTAGGACGCCATGAGCATCGCGCCCCGGTACATCGACTCGCCGCCATCGGAGCCGCCGATCATGATGAGCGCCGGACGAGGCTTGTCGATCCCCGGCGGGAGGAACAGGTGGCCCTCGAAGCCGTCCTCGGCGACGGTCAGCGCCCGTTCCGTCTCCCCTGCGGATTCGAACTGCCGTGCCACGTCGGCGCTGACCGTCGCGCCCTGGTCCGCCGCCGTGATCGTCGCGGTGAAGCCGTCGCTGTCGAAGCCCTCCGCTGGGCTGCCCGTCGGCGGGTCCATCGACCAGAACAACCCCATCGGGTCCACGCCGCTGTAGCTCCCGCCGGTCGGCGCCTGCCGCGTCAGGTCGACCACGCCTTGGGCGTCGGCCTTGAAGGCGGCCTTGCTCTTCCACGTCACACCGTGCGCGTCCTCGGCCGTCGCGGTCAGCGTGACCGTGGAGCCCGGATCCGCGCCGGCGACCTTGACGCCCACCGGTTGGTAGGCGAGGCCGCTCGGGCGGTCGACGCTCAGCGTCAGGGCCTTCGGCCGCTGCGAGGCGCCGCTCCCACACCCCGCGGCGGCCAGCGCGGCCGCCATCCCCACCGCCAGTCCCAGCACCATGGACCGCGCTCCTAGATTCCCCATCGCACCCTCCCCATCGCGGATCCGTCTCCGCCGCTTCGCCGAGCCATAACTGTTCGTTCCCCGCCGCCCCACCGGACCACCCGGCGCGCGCCGCCGAGTCTGCGGCGTTAGCGTCGCGATGTCCGGTGCGACGATGGGAGGCCTGCGATGCCCGACTACGGCCAGCCGCTGATGTTCGGGACTTTTCTCCCGCCGGACGCGCGCGACGCTGGAGCCGTGGTGGAGCTGGCGGTCCTCGCCGACCAGGCCGGGCTGGACGTGATCGGCGTGCAGGACCACCCGTACAACCCGCGCTTCCTCGACACCTGGACGCTGCTGGCGGTGCTCGCGGCGAGGACCGAGCGCATCCGCCTGTTCCCGGACGTCGCCAACGTTCCGCTGCGGCCGCCGGCGATGTTCGCCAAGGCTGCGGCGACCCTCGACATTCTGTCCGGCGGCCGGGTCGAGCTGGGGCTCGGTGCGGGCGCCGGGGTCGGCGGCCCGCAGGCCACGCTGGGCACGCCGGGCATGACGGCCGGGGACTCGGTGAGCGCGCTGGAGGAGGCGATCGGCGTCCTGCGGACCCTGTGGAAGCCGGGGGCCGGCAAGGAGTTCGACGGCCGCCACTACCAGCTGCGCGGCGCAGCCGGCGGCCCGGCGCCCGCGCACCGGATCGAGATCTGGCTCGGCGCGTACGGCCCGCGGATGCTGCGGCTGACCGGCCGGCTGGCCGACGGCTGGGTGCCGAGCCAGGGCTACGCCGGCCCGGCCCGGATGCGGGAGCTGTCAGCGGAGCTGGACGACGCGGCGCGAGCGGCCGGGCGCGACCCGGCGGATGTGCGGCGGGTCTACAACTTGAACCCGGACCCGACCCCGGAGGAGCTGACGGAGTTCGCGCTGGACCTCGGCGTCAGCGTGTTCGTGGTGCCGCCCAGCGGGGATCCGGCGCGCGCTCTGCGGCGGCTGGCCGAGGAGACGGCACCAGCGGTGCGCGAGGCGGTGGCCCAGGCACGCGCGACCTCTGGAGTGCTGGTGCGCGAGGAGCGTCCCGCGTCACAGCCGACCGCCCCCTGACATCCCTTAGGACTCTTCCCCCCGAGGAGCCACAGGTCATGACCGCGTCCCCTTCTTTGTCCCCGGCAGCCCAGCCGTCGCGCCTGACGCCCCGCGTGGACCGGCTGATCGGCCCGGACGGCGTGCGCTGTCTGCGGGTCGCGCTGTTGAAGGGCGGCTCCCAGGCCACAGAGTTCCCCCGGGCGTACCACGAGCTGTTCGACGAAGCCGAGCCGACGTGCGCGTTCGTGCTGGGCCCGCTGCGGACCCGGCTGGAGGGGCTGGAATGAGGGAGGCCATGAGAGTTCTGCTAACGCTCGCCGCCGTGGCCGCGGTGCTGATACCGGCCGTCGCGACCGCGGCCACCACGCCGGCCGCCGTCGTGACGGCCGTCGACAAGACCACCGCGCCGACGGTGCAGCCGGACCCCGCCGCCCCCGGCGCCCGCATCTGGATCGCCGACGCCCACTGCGCCTCCCCCACCGGGACGGCGACCTCCCCGGCCCTGACCGAGCCGATCACCTTGACGATGAACAAGCTCAGTGGTCCCGGCGTCCTCCGCGACGATCTCATCAGCGGCACGTACACCGTGACATTGCACTGCGGCAGGACCTCGACCGCGGCGGTCCACGTGGTCTCGGCGACCCGCAACGCCGGCGCGGTGCGCCCGCACGGCGCGGACGACGCCGACGACGGCGCCGCCTCGGACCACCTCGGCATCGGCGACGCCGCGCTGGCCTCGGCGTTCGTCCTCGGCGGCATCACGTTCGGCGCCGTGTCGCTGGTGCGGCGCCGCCGCGGCCGCGACAACGTCGTTTAGCACCGGCTGGTGCGGGCACCCTCGCGGTTTCCGGTCGCGGCGTGCCGGTGAGCGGCATAGCGTCGTGACGGATGACCTCTTCGCCGGAGGGAGACCGACATGGCCCAGCCGGACAGCGCGACGGCGTCCTCCAGACAGGCCCGGGAGGACGCTCGGTACGGCCCCCGGGTCCCCCACGAGTGGATGATCCTCGCGGTGGTCAGCCTCGCCCAGCTGATGGTGGTGCTGGACGTGACGATCGTGACCATCGCGCTGCCCTCGGCGCAGGAGGACCTCGGCTTCTCGAACGACTCGCGGCAGTGGATCGTCACCGCCTACGCGCTGGCGTTCGGCTCGCTGCTCCTGGTCGGCGGGCGCATCGCGGACCTGTTCGGGCGGCGCACCGCGCTGATCGGCGGCCTGGTCGGGTTCGGCCTGGCCTCGGCGCTGGCCGGGATCGCGCCGAACGTCGCCGTGCTGACCGGCGGCCGCGCCCTGCAGGGCGTGTTCGGCGCGCTGCTGGCACCGGCCGCGCTGTCCGCGCTGAACACCACCTTCACCCATCCGGCCGACCGCAACCGGGCCTTCGCCGTGTACGGCGCGGTGGCCGGCGCCGGAGGCGCGATCGGGCTGCTGCTCGGCGGCGTGCTCACCGAGTACCTGAACTGGCGCTGGACGCTGTTCGTGAACCTGCTGATCGCCGGGGTCGCGCTGGTCGGCGCGCGGTTGTACGTGCCGAACCACCGCCCGGAGACCCGTCCCACGATGGACCTGCCGGGCACCCTCCTGGCCTGCGCGGGGCTGTTCCTCCTGGTCTTCGGCTTCTCCCGGGCCGAGTCCCGGGGCTGGAGCTCGCCGCAGTGCTGGGTGAGCTTGATCGTCGGCCTGCTGCTCTTGGCCGTCTTCGCCTGGTGGCAGACCCGCGCCCGGCACCCCCTGCTGCCGCTGCGGGTGCCCGGCGAGCGCAACCGCGGCGCGTCGTACCTCGGCATGTTCATCACCGGTGCCGGCATCTTCGGCGTCTTCCTGTTCCTGACTTATTACATGCAGCTGATCCTGCATTACTCGCCGGTCAGAACCGGTCTGGCGTTCCTGCCGATGGTCGGCGCGCTGATGGTGGCCGCTCAGGTGGCCACGGTCGGGCTGCTGCCGAGGGTGGGCCCGAAGCCGCTGGTGCCGCTGGGCATGGGCCTCGGCGCGATCGGCATGCTGTGGCTGACCCGGCTGGACCTGGGCAGCTCCTACGGGCTCCACGTGCTGCCGCCCCTGCTGATCCTCGGCTTCGGGATGGGCCTGATCTTCGCACCGGCGATGGCCATGGCCACCTACAACGTCGGCGAGCACGACGCCGGCGTCGCCGCGGCCATGGTGAACACCTGCCAGCAGGTCGGCGGCTCGATCGGCGTCGCCCTGCTGTCCAGTCTGGCCGCCACCGCCGCGGCGAACTTCGCCAAGGGCAAACCGAACACCTCGCTGGTGGCGGCCGAGGCGCAGCTGCACAGCTACGCCACCGCCTACCGCTGGTCCGCCGGGTTCTTCGTGGTCGGCATGGTCCTGTGCTTCCTCCTGTACCGGCCCGGCGCACCGAAGTTCGATCCCGAGGCGCAGGGCGCCATGCACATGTGAGCCGGGCCGGGCTCCGCCCGGGTCCGCTCAGTTGGTGTCCCGTCGCGTGACCACCAGCAGCGGGACCACCAGCACGACGGCGAGATAGAGCACGCACATCCCCCACGCCGCACCGGTGCTCAACAGGCCGTCGGTGGCGTCGCGCGGCAGGCTCCGCGCGGGGCTCGACATCGCCTCGCCGATCTTCAGGAAGGTCAGCCGTGTGACGTCGGCCTTGATCGACCCCGGCATCAGGTTGGGAATGACGCCCATCGCCACGAACACGACCCCGAAGAACGTCGCGACCGCGGCGGTGGTCTTCTGCAACAGCACGCCGACGCAGAACCCGAACATGCCGATGAAGGCCATGTAGCAGCCGCTGCCCAGCACCGAGATCAGCATGTCGCGGTCGCCGAGCGAGAAGTGGACGCCGCGGTGCCCGAGCAGGAGCTGCGCGGTGAAGAACGCCGCGAACGCCACGACCTGGCCCACCACGAGCAGCACCGCGAGCAGCACTCCGCACTTGGCCGCGATCACCACCCGCCGGCGCGGCACGGTCGCGAACGTGGTGCGGATCAACCCGGTGCTGTACTCCGTCGAAACCGCCAGGACACCCAGGACCCCGAACGCCAGCTGGCCGAACGCCGCGCCCTGCAAGGCCTGCGTCGGCGTGGCCTGATACGTCCTGATGGTCAGCGAGTACGCCGCCGCGATCCCGATCATCCCGACCGCCGCCACGTAGAGCGCCCACCAGCTGGAGCGCACGCTCCACAACTTGATCCACTCGGACTTGATCACGCCTGGGCTCCCCGGTACTCGACCGCCGCGTCGGTCAGTTGCAGATAGGCGTCCTCCAGCGAGGTCGCATGGTGCGCCACCTCCAGCAGCAGGATCCCGGCCCGGTGCGCGAGCCGGGCGACCTGGTCGCCTTCGAGCCCGACGACGTGCAGCGTGTCCGGGCCGTCCGGCGTCACCCGGGCGCCGGCGTCGGCCAGCAGCGTGATCAGCGGGCCCGGGTCATCGGTGCGCACCTTCAGGAAGCCGCCCGCCGACCGTGCGATCAGCTCCCGGGTGGAGACGTCCGCGATCAGCCGGCCGCGGCCGATCACGATCAGGTGGTCGGCGGTGTTCTCCATCTCGCTCATGAGGTGACTGGAGACGAACACCGTGCGGCCCTCGGCGGCCAGGCTCTTCATCAGATCCCGGATCCACCGGATCCCCTCCGGGTCCAAGCCGTTGACCGGTTCGTCGAACAGCAGGACGCCCGGGTCGCCGAGCAGCGCCGTGGCGATGCCGAGGCGCTGGCGCATGCCCAGGCTGAAGCCGCCGACGCGCCGCCCGGCCGCCTCGGTGAGGCCGACGCGGGCCAGCACCTCGTCCACCCGCCGCTCCGGCAGCTTCCCGGCGGCGGCGACCGCGCGCAGGTGCCGGCGGGCGTCACGGCCCGGGTGCACGCCGCCGGCGTCGAGCAGGGCGCCGACGTGCGTCAGCGGGCGGTCCAGCGCGGCGTAGGGCCGGCCGTCGATCCGGATCCGGCCGGTGGTCGGCAGGTCCAAGCCGAGGACGGCGCGCATGGTGGTGGACTTGCCGGCGCCGTTCGGCCCCAGGAAGCCGGTGACGCGGCCGGGACGGACGCCGAACGTCAGGTCCCGGACCGCGTACCGGTCGCCGTAGCGCTTGCTGAAGTTCTCGATCTCGATCACGGCTCTACGCTCGCAGGACCCTGCGGAGGACGCATCGGAGCCGGGACCGGGACCGCTTCTCCTACCGGGGTACGGTTTTCCGGCCCTGAGGTTGATCGTCGTCAGCCGCCCGGCCTACCGTCGGCTCATGGCCGACACCGCTGCGCTGCCCGCCCCGATGCCCGGGCGCGGAAGGCGCTCCCCGCTCGCGAGCCGCCTGCGGCCCTGGCAGCGGATCGCGGTGGACGGCTTCGTGGCACTGCTGTTCCTGGTGCCGTTCGGCTCGCCCCGCCCGCACGGCCCGGTGACCGCGAACCCGTGGCTGTCCCTGCTCGTCGTCACCATCTCGGTGGCGTTCCTGGCCCGGCGCCGCTTTCCGGTGACGGTCTTCCTGCTGCTGACCGCCGGGACGCTGGCGCTGGCCGCGTCCCCGGCCCCCTACAACTCGTATCAGCCCTTCGCGATCATGTTCGCGCTCTACACGGTCGCCGCCACGCGGTCGGGCAAGGTCACCACGCTGGCCGCCGGCGGGATCCTGGCCGTGGCCCTGGTGGTGCTGACCGCGATGCACACGTCGCCGTCGACCACGGTGCTCAGCGCGGCCGCGGTGGCGTTCGCACCCGCCGTCACCGGCTACGCCGTGCGCCAGCAGCGGCTGCATCACGAGGCGCTGGCCGCCGAACAGGCCGGCAAGATCGAGGCCGAGGTCACCTCCCGCCTCGCCGAGGAGCGGCTGCGCATCGCCCGCGAGCTGCACGACGTGGTGGCGCACGCGCTGAGCCTGATCACCGTGCAGGCCGGCGTCGCGGTGTTCCGCGAGCACGAGGCGTCCCGGATGCGCACGACGCTGGCCTCGATCGAGGAGACCGGCCGCACCGCGATGGTGGACATGCGGCAGCTGCTCGGTGTGCTGCGCGGCACCCCGGCTCCCGACTCCTCCGGACCGACGGACCTCGGCCCGGTCCCGGACCTGCTGGACATCGGCACCCTGATCTCCCAGACCGCGCAGGCGGGCTTGCGGATCACCCTGCGGGAGGAAGGCGAGCGCCGCCCGCTGCCGACCGCCGTGGGCCTGGCGGTGTACCGGATCGTGCAGGAGTCGCTGACCAACGTCCTGCGCCACGCCCGGACCACGACCGGCTCGGTGCTGCTGCGGTTCGAGCCGGACGCGGTGACGGTCACGGTCGCGAACCCGCCGCCGCCGGACGGCCTCCCGCCCGCACCGCCCGGCCCGCCCGGCCACGGCCTGCGCGGAATGGCCGAGCGCACGGCGCTGTTCGGCGGGACGTTCACCGCCGGTCCGGCCGGGGACGGCGGGTTCACGGTGGCCGCCAGGTTCCCGGCATGAGCCGCGTCCTGATCGCCGACGACCAGGCGCTGCTGCGCGCGTCGCTGCGAGCGCTGATCAACGGCTACGACGGCTGCGAGGTGGTCGGCGAGGCCGCCGACGGCGCACAGGCGGTGCGGCTCGCCGCCGAGCTGCGGCCCGATCTGGTGCTCATGGACGTGCGCATGCCGGTCATGGACGGCATCGAGGCCACCCGGCGCGTCACCGCGGCCGCCGGCGGGGTGCGCGTCCTGATCCTGACCACCTTCGACCTCGACGAATACGTCTACGAAGGCCTGCTCGCCGGGGCCAGCGGCTTCCTGCTGAAGGACTCGCCGCCGGCCGACCTGGTGAAGGCCATCGAGGTGATCCGCGGGGGCGAGGCTCTGCTCACCCCGGCCGCGACCCGGCGGTTGATCACCGAGTTCGTGCGCGGCCGGACGGCGGCGGGCCGGACGCCGGACGCGGCGGCGGTGGCGGTGGCGGTGGCCGGGCTCACCGCGCGCGAGCTGGAGGTGCTGGCACTGGTGGCCCGCGGGCTGTCGAACACGGAGATCGCCGGCGAGCTGTTCGTCTCGATGTCGACGGTGAAGACGCACATGTCGGCGCTGCTGGCCAAGCTCGGTGCGCGCGACCGGGCCCAGCTGGTGATCCGCGCGTACGAGGGCGGCGTGGTGCGGGCGGGTTGAGAGCCCGCCCGCGATCGTTCTCAGTTGCCTCCGGCCACCCGCAGCACCGCGCCGGTGGTGAAGCTGGCCTCGTCGCTGAGCAGCCAGGCGATGGCCGCCGCGATCTCCTCGGGCTCTCCGGGCCGGCCGAGCGGCAGCAGCGCGCCCCGCTTCTCCGCACGCTGCGGATCGCCCATGTCGGCGTGGATCCGGGTGCGGGTGACGCCGGCCTGGACCGAGTTCACGCGGATGCCCTCCGGGCCCAGTTCCTGCGCCAGGCCCACGGTGATCGAGTCCACCGCGGCCTTGGCGCCGGCGTAGTGCACGTACTCGTTCGGCGAGCCGCGGGTGGCGGCGCCGGAGGAGACGTTGACGATCGCCCCGCCTCCGCGCTTGCTCATCTCCTGGGCCGCGCGGCGGCAGCACAGCAGGTAGCCGATCACGTTCACGTCCACGACCCGGCGGATGTCCGCGGCGTCGGCGTCGGCCAGCCTGGTCAGCGGGCCGGTGAGTCCGGCGTTGTTCACCAGTCCGGTCAGGCCCCCGAGCTCGGCGAGCACGGTGTCGAAGAGGCGCTCGACGTCGGCCTCGTCGGCGGTGTCCATGCGGACCGCCACACAGCGCCGCCCGAGCTCGCGGACCTCGGCCGCGGTGGCCTCGGCGGCCGCCTCGTCGCTGAGGTAGCTGAAGGCGATGTCGTGGCCGTCGCGGGCCAGGCGCAGCACGGTGGCGCGGCCGATGCCGCGGCCTCCGCCGGTGACCAGAGTGACACGGGATTCCATGAAGTCACGCTAACCGGTCGCCTGTGGAACAGTTTCCTTTGATGACTGACATGCACACCGCCGCCTCGGCGTCGGGTCCCGCGGGCCCCGGCGACGCGTCCGGGACCGTGTCCGGCGATGCGCCCGACGACACGTCCGGGATCCGGAGCGCACCGGTTCCCGCCGCGGCCGGGCCCGGGAACCAGCCCTCCGGTCGCCGGCATGCGCTGCGGCAGCCGGAGGTCTGGATCCCGCTGGCCCTGCTCGGGGCCTTCCTGATGTTGTGGGCGCTGGTGCTGGCCCGGCCGACGTTCGTGACCTCCTTCGACCTCGCGCTGCGGAACCGGGTGCAGGACGCCGCCCACGCCGACGTCGACGGCGCCCGCCGCTGGCCGCTGATCAAGGACGTGGCCGACCTCGGCGGCGGGGTGGCCGTGGGAGGCGTGCCGGTGCGGATCCAGCTGGCGATGGCGATGCTCGGCGGCGTCGCTTTGGCCGCGGCCGCCCTGCGACGCAGCTGGCGGCCGCTGGCGGCGGCCGCCGCCGGGTACGCGGCGCTGGGCCTGGTGCTGTTCCTGAAGGCGATCGGCGACCGCCCCGGACCGAGCATGGCCGGGCAGTCGCTCACCGACGGACTGGGCTACTTCCCGTCCGGCCACACCGGCACCACGATGCTCGGCTACGGGACCTCGGCGCTGATCCTCGCGTTCGTCTTCACCGCACGCTGGATGCGCGCCGTCATCGCGCTGGCCATGACGTCACTGGCCCTGGCGGTCGGGTTCTCACTGGTGTGGATGGACTACCACTGGCTGTCCGACGTGCTGGGGTCCTACGCGCTGGGCGGGTCCGCGCTGTTCGTCGTGGCGCGGATCCTCGGCTTCCGGATCAGCGGCTCGACGGCGAGGACGTGAGCGGCCCGAGGTCCACGATGTACCGGCAGGCCTCGGAACCGGCCGGGGTCGTCCAGAGCGAGCTCGGCACCGTGACGACCTTCGCCTTCGTCCCCGAAGGCGGCGTGGTCGCGAACGGCGGCGGCAGGACCATGGTCAGCATGTGATCGCAGTGCCCCGACGGATCGAGGCTCAAGGTGTACCTCACGGAGCCGCTGCCGCTCGGGACGATCCGGACCACGCCGCCGTCGGGCCCGGTGGCCGTGATCGCCGGCGGCGCCGAGGTCGGCGTCGGGCTCGGCCCCGATGTGGTCGCTCCGTGCGAGGAAGAGGAACCGGCCGCGGCCACGGTCTCGCCGCCGCTCCCGGATCCGCCGGAACCCCCGACCGCCAGCACCACGGCGGCCACCCCGACCAGGACCACCGCGGCCCCGGACCCGGCCAGCACCATCCGCCGGCGGCGCCCGGCGCCGCGCACCTTGTCCATGTCCAGCTCGGGTGGCCCGAGCCCGTCCGTCTCCTCAGCCATCGCCGTGTACAACTCGCTTTCGAGGTCGAAGTGATGGATGAAGGCGGCGTCGTGGTCGTTCACAACGCTCTCCTCCCGGAAGGCGGTCCGGCCAGCGCGGGCTCCGGCGGGCCCGGCGGCCCGACCGCGGCCCGCAGCCGCTCCAGGCCGCGGTTGGTCTGCGATTTCACGGTGCCGAGCGAGACCCCGAGCGCCTCGGCCGTCTCGCGTTCGCTCAGGCCCTCCCAGTGCCGCAGCACCAGGGCCGCGCGCATGCCGAACGGCAGCGATCGCAGGGCCCGCATCAGGGCGTCGCGGGTGGCGACCCGCTCGGCCGGATCGGCCGCGGCCTGGGGGACGAGCCGGGGCTGGTGGTCCTCTTCCAGCTCCTGCCACTGCACGCCTCGGCCGGCCCGCCACATGTCGTTGGCCAAGTTCACGATGATCCGCCGGATGTAGGCCTCCGGCGCACCGGTCCCCCGGATCCGCCGCCAGCGCGGGTAGGCCCGCTCCAAGGCCGACTGCACCAGGTCCTCGGCGGTCTCGCGATGGTGCACGAGCAGGTAGGCCGTGCGGAACAGACTGCGGGCCCGCGCGGCCACGAACTCGTCGAAGCTGAGATCCTCCTCCGCCTCCCGTGCCAATGTCCCTCCCGGTTTAGGCGCCTGCCTAAGAGAACGGGATTCAGTGGCCGAAGGTTGAGAGCCCCAGGGCGAGAGTTCGCAGCACGGTCTCGGCACGGATCGTCTCGCGGTCGCCGTCCAGGCGCAGCTCCACGGCGACCGGGGCGAAGTCGGCGAAGGAGCAGGCCACGTAGACGAGCCCCACGGGCTTGCCGTCCTGCTCCGTCGGGCCCGCGACACCGGTGGTGGCCAGGCCGACCTCGGCGCCGAACAGCCGCCGCACGCCGGTTGCCATCTGCCGCGCCACCTCGGCGTCCACCGCGCCCTCGCGAGCCAGCAGGGCGGCGTCCACGCCGAGCACGGAGGCCTTCGCGTCGGTGGCGTAGGCGGTCACCGACCCGCGGAACACGGCCGAGGCGCCGGGGACCGCGGTGATGGCCGCGGCCACCAGGCCGCCGGTCAGGGACTCGGCGACCGCGATCGTGCGGCCGACCTCCGTCGCGCCCCCGACCAGCGATCTCGCCGCGGCCGCGATCTGCTCGGCGTTCACGCCTCGCTCCTCGTCCCGCTCCATCGCAGCCTCATCGCTCGCGCCACATAGTCCAGGCCGGTCGCCACGGTCAGCACCAGCGCGGCGGCCATGGTCGCGACCGCGACCCAGTGCCACCAGGAGGCCGAGATCGGCAGCAGGTAGAACAGGATCGCGAAGCCCTGCAGGAAGGTCTTGAGCTTCCCGCCCTGGCTGGCGGCGATCACGCCGTACCTGAGCACCCAGAACCGCAGCAGCGTGACGCCGAGCTCGCGGACCAGTATCACGATCGTGACCCACCAGGGCAGCTCGCCGAGCACGGACAGGATCACCAGCGCGGTGCCCATCAGGGCCTTGTCGGCGATGGGGTCGGCGATCTTGCCGAAGTCGGTGACCAGGTTCCGGGAGCGGGCGACCATGCCGTCCAGGGTGTCGGTGACGTTGGCGACCACGAACACCGCGCAGGCCACCGAGCGCCACGCCGTCGACTGGCCCTGGTCGTACGCCAGCAGCACGCCGAACACCGGGACCAGCAGCAGCCGCACCATCGTCAGGATGTTGGCCACGTTCCACAGCCCCGCTTTGGAAGCCTCCTGAGTCAGCGGGTCCGGGGGCGCGGGCTTCACCCGACCAAGCTTAGGGGAGTGATCGCCACAGCGTGCAGATCCACCCCCTCGCTGCCCACCACCTTCGCGGGCACGATCGCGCCCGGCGTCAGCTCCACGGCCGGCGCCCCGGGCTCCAGCGCGGGGACCAGCAGGACCGAACCGTCGACCTCGGGGCCCTGGAACGCGGCCCGGCCCTCGGCGACGCCGTCGTGCGCGACCGACTCCACGAGCACGTCGATCCGCTCGCCGACGCGGTCCTCGGCGCGCTGCGCGGTCAGCTCCTCGGCCAGATCGGTGAGCCGGGCCACGCGCTCGGCGATCTCGTCGTCGTCGAGCTTGTCGCCGTAGCCGGCGGCCTCGGTGCCGTCCTCGTCGGAGTACCCGAACACGCCGATGGCGTCCAGCCGGGCCTGGGACAGGAAGGTCTCCAGCTCCTCGAAGTCGGCCGCCGACTCGCCGGGGAAGCCGACGATGAAGTTGGAGCGGACGCCGGCGTGCGGCACCCGGGTGCGGATCGTCTCCAGCAGCTCCAGGAACGGCTCGGTGCCGCCGAAGCGGCGCATCCGGCGCAGTACACCGGGCGCGGAGTGCTGGAAGGACAGGTCGAAGTAGGGCACCACACCCTCGGTGGAGGCCATCACGTCGATCAGGGTCGGGCGCATCTCGGCCGGCTGCAGGTAGCTGACCCGCAGCCAGTCCACACCGTCGATCGCCGCCAGCTCCGGGAGCAGGGTCTCCAGCAGCTTGATGTCGCCGAGGTCCTTGCCGTAGGAGGTGGAGTTCTCCGAGACCAGGACCAGTTCGCGGACGCCCTGCGCGGCCAGCCAGCGGGCCTCGTCCAGGATGTCGTGCGGGCGGCGGGAGAGGTAGGAGCCGCGGAAGGCCGGGATCGCGCAGAAGGAGCAGCGCCGGTCGCAGCCGGAGGCCAGCTTCAGGGGGGCCGACGGGCCGTCGTCCAGGCGCTTGCGCAGCACGCTGCGGTTCGGCGGGGCGATCGGCGACAGGGCCGGGTCGTCGGGGCGCGCCTCGGCCGGGGCCGGTGTCCCGGTCGCCGTCTCGACGGCGACGGACGCGGCGTGGTCGCCGTGGCCCGGGACGGCGACGCCCTCCTTGGCCGACTGCCGCTCCACCGGGCTCAGCGGCAGCAGCGTGCGGCGGTCCCGCGGGACGTGGGAGATCGGGCGCTCGCCGTGCAGGATCGCGCTCAGCCGGGTGCTGATGTCCCGGTAGTCGTCGAAGCTCAGGACCGCGTCGGCCTCCGGCAGCGCCTCGGCGAGCTGCTGGCCGTAGCGCTCGGCCAGACAGCCGACGGCGACGACCGCCTTCGGGCCTTTCTTCCCCGCCGTGTTCTCGGCCTTGGCGTCGGCGGCGGCGATGAGCGTGTCGATCGAGTCCTTCTTCGCGGCCTCGACGAACCCGCAGGTGTTCACCACCGCGATGTCCGCGCTGTTCGGGTCCTCGACCAGGTCCCAGCCGTCGGCGGCGAGCCGGCCGGCCAGTTCCTCGGAGTCCACGTCGTTGCGGGCGCAGCCCAGGGTGACCAGGGCCACGGTGCGGCGCTCGGGCGCGGGGACCAGCGCGGAGGAGGACACAGTGGAGGGGGTGCCGGACATGGTCACCAGGCTACAGCGGGAGGAATAGTTGGACTGACACAACAGTTGTGTGCTAACAATGGTTATGTTGACACAACGTTCTTGGGAGGGGCCGTGCCGGAGTTCTCGAACCGCCGTCGCTATCTGATCCTCACCATCTGCTGTCTGAGCCTGTTCCTGGTCGGGATCGACAACACCGCGGTGAACGTGGCCCTGCCGGCGATCCAGCGCGATCTCCACGCACCGGTCTCGGGCCTGCAGTGGACCATCGACGCCTACGCGCTGACCATGGCGTCGCTGCTGATCCTGGCCGGCTCCCTGGGCGACCGGTTCGGCCGGCGCCGGGTGTTCATGACCGGCCTGTCGGTGTTCACCGTCGGCTCGGTGCTGTGCGCGGTGGCCCCGAACCTCGGGGCGCTGGTCGGCTCCCGGGCCGCGCAGGGGGTCGGCGGCGCCATGATGAACCCGGTCGCCATGTCGATCATCACCAACGTGTTCACCGACGCCCGGGACCGGGCCAAGGCCATCGGCGTGTGGGCGGCCGCGTTCGGCGTGAGCATGGCGCTCGGGCCGGTGGTCGGCGGACTGCTGCTGGACGCCACCAGCTGGCGCGCCATCTTCTGGCTGAACGTGCCGGTGGGGGTGGCGGCGGTCACGCTGACCCGGATCTTCGTCCCGGAGTCCAAGGCGCCCACCGCCCGCCGCTTCGACCCGGTCGGGCAGGTGCTGGGCATCGTGTTCCTGACCGGCGTGACCTACGCGATCATCGAGGCGCCGCACGCGGGCTGGCTGTCGGCGCGCACGCTCGGGGTGGCCGCGGTGGCGCTGGCCGCGGCCGTCGGCTTCGTCCGCTACGAGCTGCGCCGCGAGCAGCCGCTGATCGACCCGCGGTTCTTCGGCAGCGTTCCCTTCGCCGGCGCCACGCTGATGGCGATATCCGGGTTCGTGGCGCTGTCCGGATTCCTGTTCATGAACACCCTGTACCTGCAGGAGGCACTGGGCTACAGCGCGCTGAAGGCCGGCCTGCTGACCCTGCCGATCGCGCTGACCAGCGTCCTGGCCGGACCGCGGTCCGGCCGCTACGTGGCGGCCCACGGGCCCCGGGTGCCGCTGCTGCTGGCCGGAGTGCTCTTCAGCCTCAGCGCGTTGATGCTGACGCGCCTGTCCGCCGACACGCCGGTGGCCCTGCTGCTGGCCGCGTACGCGGTGCTGGGCCTGGGCTTCGGCGCGCTGAACCCGCCGATCACCAACACCGCGGTGTCCGGCATGCCGCGGGCCCAGGCCGGCGTCGCGGCGGCGGTGGCCTCCACCAGCCGCCAGGTCGGCCAGACGCTGGGCGTCGCGGTCATCGGCTCGGTGGTGGTGGCCCGGGCCACCGGCCCGGCCCGCACCGGACTGCCGGCCGCGAGCCACGCGGGCTGGTGGATCCTCGTCGGCTGCGGCCTGGCAGTGCTCGTGCTCGGTATGCTCACGACCGGAACGCGAGCCGTCGCCACGGCGGCCCGCACCGCCGCCCGGCTCACCGAGCCGACGACCGAAACGGGGATCCCCGCACTCCGATGACCGAGTCCTTCCCGGCCGACGCCTACCGCGCGCACGCCGCGATGCAGAAGCTGGTGCTCAACCAGCGTGACGTGCGCACCGCCGTCGCGGAGGCCACCGGTGTCAGCTTCACCCGCGTACGCGCCCTGCGCCGTCTGGTGGACGGACCGCTGCGGATGAGCGAGCTGGCGGCGCGCCTGGGATGGGACAAGCCGTACACCACGATCGTGATCGACGACCTGGAGCAGCGCGGCCTGGTCACCCGGACCGTCGCGCCCGACGACCGGCGGGCGAAGCTGGTGGAGCTCACCGGCCAGGGCCGCGCGGTGGCGATCACCGCGATCCAGATCCTGTCCGAGCCCGCACCTGGCCTGGCCCGGCTGTCCGAGGACGAGATCGCGGTGGTGGCGGAACTGCTGGAGAAGGCGGCGGCGGACGAGGACGACTAGGCACGGCGAAGGGCGGCGACCGGGTGGTCGCCGCCCTTCGCCGTCGGGTGCCGCCGGGCGTCTCAGCCGCTCACGGCCCCGGTCGGGTTCAGCGTCCAGTGCACGACCTGGCCGTCGCCGCCGGCCGAGCCGAGGTCCTTGCCGTTCAGGTTCATGTGCACCGCCGAGGCGTTGCCGAGGGTGACGCCGAGCTGCTTGGCGTCCTTGAAGCTCTGCGTGGTGCCGGCCGGCAGCAGGTTGTCGAACAGCACGCGGCCGTCGTCGCCGGTCACGTTGAGCCAGCTGTCGGCGCCGACCGCGGCGATCCGCACCTCGACGTCCTTCGGCGGCGGCGGGGGCGCCGGGGCCGGCGGGGGCTGGACGGCGGCCGGCTTCGACGGCGGGACCGGCGCGGCGGCCGCTGTGTGCTTGTCACTGTCGCCGCCGACCAGCTGCACGCCGGCGAAGACCACCAGTCCGAGCAACGCCACCAGCATCGCCGCGCTCCAGTTCGCCGACTTGGGCTGGCGCTCGATCTTGCCGGGATTGTTCTTGCGGCTGGGCTGAGGCGGCCGCAGCGGGGCGGAGCCGGAGCCCTGGCCGGCCGCGGTCGTCGCGATGGCGCGGGTCGCCCCTTCGCCGGCCGGGCGGATCACGCGGGTCGGCGCCTTGGCCGCGAAGCGGGCGGCGTTGTCGCGAGCGGCGCTGGTCGGCAGGCCCGCCGAGGCCGGCCGGCTCGCGCTCGAGCCGGCACCCGCACTCCTCGGAGCCGTCTGACCCCCGGCGGCGCCGGAGCCGGCGGGCGACGAGTCCGGTCGCGCGACTATGCGGGACCGGGGCCGCGTCGGCAGCTCCGCCGGCACCACCGGCGGATGCGCCTCGATCAGCGGCTCGGGGTCGACGCCGACACACTTGGCGATCGCCCGCACGTGACCGCGCGCGTAGACGTCGCCGCCGCAGTGGATGAGGTCCCCGGCCTCGATCTCCCGCACCATCCCCGGCCGGATCCGGGTGGCCGCCGCCACCTCGTCGATCGACAGGCCCGCTTTCTGCCGCGCCAGCGCCAGACGGCGCCCGAGGATCTGGGAGTCGGTCAGCCCGGCCGGGTCGATCTGATCGGCCGGATCGCCCGCATCGGCCGGACCCTCCGGGCGGGCGCCCTCCGGTTCCGCACCGGTCGCGGCCGCCGGAACCGCCGCCTTCTCCGCCGCCGGCGAGGACTCCTCGGCGTCGGTGCGCGCCGCAGTCCGCGCACCGCCGCCGGCACCACCGACCTCGTCCCCGGCGAACCGCTCGCCGCGCCGGCCGTCCGCCTCATCGAGCCCGACGCCCGCGCCGTCCCGCTCGTCTTCAGCCCGCTGACCGCCCATGCGACACCGCCTCGATTCACCTCACCCGTAAGCCCGCCGGACCTCCCGCCGCGCACACCCCCGCACTGTCGGCTATGCCCCGGATCGGGGGGATTGAGGCGAGCTGAAGAGTGGATTCGCCCGTATGTCGTATTGATAGGGCGGAGCGGTCGACCCTGATCGATTTATCGACAAAGGGCGTGCGACGCGAGGTGCCGCGCGGGGGGCGTGGGACGCTACGCCCCCGCCTCCGCGCGGATCGAGTCCAACATGCCTTCCAGATCGTCCGGCCGGATCAGCACGTCCCGCGCCTTGGCCCCCTCCGAGGGCCCGACGACGCCGCGGGTCTCCAGCAGGTCCATCAGGCGGCCGGCCTTGGCGAACCCGACGCGCAGCTTGCGCTGCAGCATCGAGGTGGAGCCGAACTGGGTCGAGACGATCAGCTCGGCGGCCTGCAGCAGCAGCTCCAGGTCGTCGCCGATCTCCTCCTCGACCGCCTTCTTCGAGGCGGCCGCGCCGGTCACGTCCTCGCGGTAGCTCGGCTGGAGCTGCTCGGTGCAGAACTTCACCACCGAGGAGATCTCGGCCTCGGACACATAAGCGCCCTGCAGGCGCTGCGCCTTGGAGGCGCCCATCGGCAGGAACAGCGCGTCGCCCTGGCCGACCAGCTTCTCGGCGCCCGGCTGGTCCAGGATGACGCGGGAGTCGGCCAGCGAGGAGGTGGCGAACGCCAGCCGCGAGGGCACGTTGGCCTTGATCAGGCCGGTCACCACGTCCACCGACGGCCGCTGGGTGGCCAGCACCAGGTGGATGCCGGCCGCGCGGGCCAGCTGCGTGATGCGCACGATCGAGTCCTCGACGTCGCGCGGCGCCACCATCATCAGGTCCGCGAGCTCGTCGACGATCACCAGCAGGTACGGGTACGGCTGGTACACCCGCTCCGAGCCGGGCAGCGGCTTGAGCTTGCCGGACCGCACCGCCGCGTTGAAGTCGTCGACGTGCCGGAAGCCGGAGGAGGCCAGGTCGTCGTAGCGCAGGTCCATCTCGCGCACCACCCACTGCAGGGCCTCGGCGGCCTTCTTCGGGTTGGTGATGATCGGGGTGATCAGGTGCGGGACGCCCTCGTAGCTGGTCAGCTCCACCCGCTTGGGGTCCACCAGGATCAGCCGCACCTGCTCCGGGGTGGCCCGCAGCAGGATCGAGACGATCAGGGTGTTGATGCAGGTGGACTTGCCCGCGCCGGTGGCGCCGGCCACCAGCATGTGCGGCATCCGGGTCAGGTTGGCCACGATGTGCCGGCCCTCGACGTCCTTGCCCAGCCCCACCAGCATCGGGTGGGTCTCGCCGGTGGCCTCCACCGAGCGCAGCACGTCGCCGAGCGAGACGTTCTCGCGGTCGGTGTTCGGGATCTCGATGCCGATCGCGGACTTGCCGGGGATCGGCGACAGGATCCGCACGTCCGCCGAGGCCACCGCGTAGGCGATGTTCTTCGACAGCGCGGTGATCCGCTCCACCTTCACCGCCGGGCCCAGCTCGACCTCGTAGCGGGTCACCGTCGGGCCGCGGGTGAAACCGACCACCTTGGCGTCGACGTTGAACTGCTGGAACACCTCGGCCAGCGCGGCCACCACGTTGTCGTTGGCCTTGGACCGGGTCTTCGGCGGCGCCCCGACCCGCAGCATGTCCGGCGGCGGCAGCTTGTACTCGGCGTCGGGGTCGGCGTTGGCGGTGTAGAGCTCCATCGCCGCCTGGACCGCGTCCTTGGGCGAGACCGGGGCCGCCGGCGCCGGTGCCGCCGCCTTCTTCGCCGCCGACTTGCGGCTGCGCGGCACCGCGACCGGGATGGCCACCTGCGTCCCGTCGTCGACCGGCACGGACTCCGGCGGCGCGTCGGCCCCCGCGGCCTCGTCCAGCATCGGGATGAAGATGGTCGGCTCGTTCTCGACGGCCTTCTGCAGCCGCCTGTTCCGCGCGGTGTTGTCCGACGGGTCGTCCTCGTCGCCGAGTATCCCGTACGGGTCGTCGGTCTCCTCGGCGAGCGCGTCCGGCTCCTCCCGGTCGCCGAAGATCATCCAGTGCAGGAACCCGCCCGCGTGCCCGCGTCCGGCCCGGATCCGCTCCGGGATCCGGTAGACCGGCGTCGCGGTGATCACCAGCACGCCGAACAGCAGCAGCAGCACCAGCAGCGGCACCGCCACGAACGCGGACACGGTCTGCACCAGCGGCGCCGAGACGGCGTACCCGACCCAGCCGCCCGCGTTGCGCATCGCGGTGGCGCCGTCGGAGGGGTGCGGCAGGTGGCCGGAGATGTGGATGAGGCCGACCGCGGCGACCGTGAAGGCGCTCCAGCCGATCGACATGCGGTTGGTGTCGGCGGCCTCCTCGGGCCGCCGGATGACGCGCACCGCCAGGCCGAAGACCAGCAGCGGCGTGAACGCCCCCACGCGGCCGAAGGCGCCGGCCACCAGCGAGACGATCGCCTGCGGCACCGCGCCGGGGAACCCGTGCCACAGCGCCGCGGCCATGACTATCCCGAGCCCGATCAGCGCGAACCCGACGCCGTCCCGGCGGTGGTCCGGGTGCAGCGACTTGGCTCCCCGGCCGGCGCGCTCGGCGCCGCGCACGGTGGCCCGGCGCGACCCGGAGGCCAGCTTGCCGATGCCCTTCTCCAGCGGACCCGGGGTGCGGGCCCCCCGCGAGCGCGGGTTCTTCGCGGCGGGCTTGCCCCCGGAACCCCCGGAAGCGGACCCCGAGCCGGAGGACGACGACGGGGCCGCGGCCTTGCCACGCCCCTTCCTGGCGGCGCCCCCGGAACCGCCGGACCCCGCCGAGCCGCCCGAGCCGCCGGCTTTGGACGCGGATGTGGCTGCCGTTGCCTTGCTGTTCTTGGAGGGCGTACGGGTGGCCATGATGACCAGGCTACCGGTGATGTCCCATCGGTACCGCCCGCCACACGCAAGTCACCCCCCGAGCGGGACGCCCGGGGCGATTCCCGTCCTGAGCGCCATTCAGGCTAAAGTAGTGCGGTCGGCCCCGTGTCCGTGTGGCGTACACGCGTGTACTCCCCCAGTCCACGAGGGTCGATCCCAATGGCTGTACCAATCAAGCAGGTTCGTCCGCGCCCGACGAGGGCGCGCCGGGGCTATCGAGGAGGGCCGTCGTGGCCGGTGCCAAGAAGGAAAGCAAGACAGCGCGCGCATCCGTGCGTGCCGGTGCCGGTGGTGCCGGCGGCGGGCGTGTCTTCGGTGACATGAAGCGGTTCACGCCGCTGGGCGGTGGCTTCTGCTACTTCGCCAACAGCGACGGCAAGAACCTGCACCTGAAGGTGGACTCCGAGGAGCTGTTCGGCATCCTCTCCGCCATCGAGGGCGCGGACCGCACGAAGATCGACGCCGAGGTGGCCGAGCTGGCCGCCAAGTTCGGTGAGAAGGTCCCGGCCTGGAAGGCGCTCTCGGAGAAGCTGACCGCCGGCGCCGGCGAGCTCGCCGAGGCCGCCGCCTGAGCCCAGCCCGGCTCGCGCTGATCGACGTACCGCAGGCCCCCGACCCGACCGGGTCAGGGGCCTGCGGCGTATCATGCGAAACCGCGACAGTTCGCGGCGGGCACCGGAGCCAGGGTCCTGCCACACATGCCCCGGGCCGGACCAGGCGGGCCGGCTGAGCTTCCAGGCGGGGGTGAGACGTGGTCGGCATACCGATGAGCGGCGCCGACATGGGCCGCATCGCCTTCGAGACCTCGCCGCTGCTGAACCTGATCCGCGGGCTCGACCCGCTGGGCTCGACCCGGCCCGTCCCGGCCGCGCACCGGCGCTGGCTGGCCGACGTGCGGCGGCAGATCCCCGAACGCTCCCGCCCGGTGGTCGAGTTGTTGAGCGCGATCCCGAACTACGCGCCGGCCTTCCTGATCCCGGACGTCCCGGCCGGCGGCCGCACCCACCGCACGGTGCAGGAGGAGCTGGACGCGCTGCGCGCCGTCCGCGACGCCGACCTGGTCCAGGACTTCCAGATCTTCGACACCTGGGAGCGCCGTCCCTCCCGGGTCTACGACGCCCTGCGGGACCGCGGCGAGCGGCTGATCCCGCTGCTCACCGACGCCATGCACGCGCTTTACCGGGCCTGCGTGGCCGACGACTGGCCGGACATCCGCCGCACGCTCGACGCCGACATCGGCCGCCGGGCCCGGCAGATGGCCGCGGCCGGCCCCGGCGCGATGCTGAACGACCTGCACCCGAAGCTGAGCTGGGAGCCGGACCAGCTGTCGCTGGCGCTGTCGAAGGTCCCGGACTGGCAGTACGACCTGCGCGGTGAGGGCCTGACCTTCACCCCCTCGGTGTTCGGGCAGTACGTCGGGCTGCTGATCGTGCCGGGCCGGCGCTCGGTGATGGCCTACCCGGTCTCAGAGCTGGATGCGGCCGAGACACTGGAGGGCACGGACGCCGCCGGGGACGGCCTGGCCTCGCTCATCGGCCGGGCCCGCGCGGCGGCGCTGCGCGCCATCGGCGACGACCCCACCACCGGCGAGCTCGCCACGCGCCTGGGGGTGAAGGCGCCGACGGCGTCGGCGCACGCCGCGGCGCTGCGCACCGCCGGCCTCATCGTGACCGAGCGCACGGGCCGCAGCGTGCGGCACCGGCTCACCGGGCTGGGCGCGGAGCTCCTGGCGGCGAACCGCCACTAGCCAGCCGGCCCCGAACCGCCACTAGTTAGCCGGCCTCATACCTGCACGAGGGGCGGGGACGTGCCTGGCCGGGCGCCTCGTCATCCGCCGGCAAGCGGATGGACTCGGGCCCGGCCACCCCCGATCGCCCCCGTCCCCCGTGCTGTTCCCCCGTCCCCCTTCGAACCCCTCCCGGACCCCCCGTAGGTGCCATCGCTGGGTTCCCCCGGTCGAAGCGGCGGCTCCGCCCCACGAAGGCCGTCGCTCTTCCGTCATCCATTACAGCCGGGGCACACGCCGCGGGCCATCCTTTCGATGGAGCACCGAAAGGATGGCCCGTAGGGGTATCGCCCGATCAGCCGGATCAGACCTCGACGACCACCGGCAGGATCATCGGCCGGCGCCGCGTGGTGTTGGACACCCAGCGGCCCACCGCCCGCCGCACCAGCTGCTGCAGCTGGTGCGTGTCGCCGATGCCCTCGGCCGCCGCGGCGGCCAGGGCGTCCACGATCAGCGGCTTGGCCTGCTCCAGGGTCTGGTCGTCCAGCCCGAAGCCGCGCGCGGTGATCACCGGGCCGGTGACGATGCTCCCGGTGTCGGCCGAGACCGCCACGAACACCGACACGAAGCCCTCCTCGCCGAGGATCCGCCGGTCCTTCAGCGAGGCCTCGGTCACCGAGCCCACCGAGGTGCCGTCCACGTACACGTAGCCGGCCTCGACCTTGCCGGTGATCCGCGCGACGCCGTCGACCAGGTCCACGGTGACGCCGTCCTCGGCGATCACCACCCGGTCGGCCGGGACGCCGGTCTTCATCGCCAGGTCGGCCGCGGCGCGCAGGTGCCGCCACTCGCCGTGCACCGGCATGAAGTTGCGCGGCTTGGCCAGGTTGAAGAAGTACAGCAGCTCGCCGGCCGCGGCGTGCCCGGAGACGTGCACCATGGCGTTGCCCTTGTGCACCACCGTGGCGCCCCAGCGGGTCAGCCCGTTGATCACCCGGTTCACCGCGTTCTCGTTCCCCGGGATCAGCGAGGAGGCCAGGATGACGGTGTCGTCGCCGGTGATCCGCACCTGGTGGTCGCGGTTCGCCATGCGGGACAGCGCGGCCATCGGCTCGCCCTGCGACCCGGTGCACATCAGCACCACCCGGTCGTCCGGCAGGTCGTCGATCTCCTTGAGATCGATGATCAGGTCCGCCGGCACCTTCAGGTAGCCCAGGTCCCGGGCCACCGCCATGTTGCGGACCATGGACCGGCCGACCAGCGCGACCTTGCGGCCGTGCGCGGCGGCGACGTCGCACACCTGCTGCACCCGGTGCACGTGCGAGGCGAAGGAGGCCACGATGATCCGGCCCTTCGCGCGCCCGAACACCCGGTCCAGGACCGGGGTGATCTCCCGCTCCGAGGTGACGAAGCCCGGCACCTCGGCGTTGGTGGAGTCGGACAGCAGCAGGTCGATGCCGGACTTGCCGAGCTCGGCGATGGTCGCCAGGTCGGTCAGCCGGTTGTCCAGCGGCAGCTGGTCCATCTTGAAGTCGCCGGTGTGGAACACGGTGCCGGCCGGCGTCGTGATCGCCACCGCCATGGCGTCCGGGATGGAGTGGTTCACCGCGACGAAGCGGCAGGCGAACGGGCCGATCTGCTCCACGTCGCCCTCGGCGACCTGCAGCGAGTAGGGCCGGATCCGGTGCTCGGCCAGTTTGGCCTCGACCAGCGCCAGGGTCAGCTTGCTGCCGATCAGCGGGATGTCGCCGGACTCCTTGAGCAGGTACGGCACCCCGCCGATGTGGTCCTCGTGGGCGTGCGTCAGCACCACGCCGACCACGTCGTCCAGGCGGTCCCGGATCGAGCTGAAGTCGGGCAGGATCAGGTCCACGCCCGGCTGGGCCTCCTCCGGGAAGAGGACGCCGCAGTCGACGATGAGCAGTTTGCCGCCGTACTCGAAGACGGTCATGTTGCGACCGATCTCTCCGAGGCCGCCGAGCGGGGTCACGCGCAGCGCGCCCCGCGGCAGCGGCGGGGGTCCGGAGAGTTCCGGATGCGGATGGCTCATGCAGTTTTCCTTTGTGTTCCGCGGACCGCTGGTCCGCTCCTTGCTAAATCTTCACGCCGCCTGCGGCGAGATACGTCTTGAGCTCGGCTTCCTGCTCGCTGGTCGCGTCGACCAGGGGCAGCCGCACCGGGCCGCCGGGAAGTCCCAGCATGTTCATTGCCGCCTTGAGGGAGATCACACCTGGGAGCAGGGTCACACCGGCGTGGACCGGCAGCAGCTCCTGGTGCAGGCGGGCGGCCTCGGCCACCTCGCCGGCCAGGTAGGCGGCGATCATGGCGCGGATCCGCGGCGTCGCGACGTGGGAGGACATGCTCACCACGCCGACCCCGCCGACCGCCAGCCACGGCAGCGTGAGCGGGTCGTCCCCTGAATAGTAGGCCAGATCCGTGTTCGCGATGACGGTGGCTCCGGCCACCAGGTCGCCCTTGGCGTCCTTCACCGCGACCACCCGCGGGTGCTGCGCCAGCCGCATCAGCGTGGCGACCTCGATCGGGATGCCGGAGCGGTGCGGGATGTCGTAGAGCATCACCGGCAGGGCCGTGGCGTCGGCGACCGCGGTGAAGTGCCGGAACAGGCCCTCCTGCGTGGGCTTGTTGTAGTACGGGGTGACGACCAGCAGCCCGTCCGCCCCAGCGGCCTCGGCCCGCCGGGCCAGTTCCAGGGTGTGCGCCGTGTTGTTGGTGCCGACCCCGGCGATCACCTTCGCCCGGTCCCCGACCTCGGCGATCACGGCGGCCAGCAGATCGGCCTGCTCGGTGTCGGAGGTGGTGGGCGACTCGCCGGTGGTCCCGGAGATCACCAGTCCGTCGTTCCCGGCGTCGACCAGGTGCGCGGCCAGGGCTCGCGCCCCCTCCAGATCCAGGGAGCCGTCCGCCCGGAAGGGGGTGACCATCGCGGTGATCATCCGGCCGAACGGTGCGCCTGCGGTCCAGGCGGCGGAGTCTGTGGTGGGGGTCTGGGCCATGGCTCCAAAGGTACCGGCCCGTACCGGTGATCGAATATCTGACGCTGCTTACACGAATCGAACAGCCCAGCTGAATGGCCCGCCCGTCTCCCACCACCACCCGTTGAGGAGACGCTACGCGTCGCAGCATTGGCCCGCCCGTCTCCCACCACCACCCGTTGAGGAGACGCTACGCGTCGCAGTATTGGATGGACCCCGTCTCCACCGCTCGGGGGTCCGGTGGGGACGGGGTCCGCCGTGACTAACAGAGGCCGGGGACACGCGTTACGGGTCGAGCGGGGAGCCGCGGTCGTTTTTCACTCTTTAGGACTACCCAGTGCAACCATTCCGTGACTCGGGCAGTCTACGGCGCGACGCGGCCGTTCCCCTGCCACGCCGCGTAGGTCAGCGGCATCAGCTCGGCCAGGTGGGCTTCCATCTTCTCGGCCACCATCTCGATCTCCCGCTGCGGGAACGAGGGGAAGGTCGCGTCCTCGTGCTTGGTGCGCAGCGACAGGAAATGCATCAGCGCGCGGGCGTTGCACGTGGCGTACATGGAGGAGTAGATGCCCACCGGGAGGACAGTCCTGGCGACCTCGCGGGCCACGCCGGCGTCGAGCATCTCCAGGTAGGCCGCGTAGGACGCCTCGCAGGAGCGGCGGACCGTCTCGTCGACGATCTTGTGCTGCTCGTCGGTGCCCGGGACGAACACGTACTTGCCGGGCTTGCCCTCCTGCACCAGCTTGCGCTCGGGGCCCGGTACGTAGAACACCGGCTCCAGCTTGCGGTACCGGCCGCTCTCCTCGTTGTAGGACCAGACCCGGTGCCGCATGAACTCGCGGAAGACGAAGATCGGCGCGGAGACCAGGAAGGTCATCGTCGAGTGCTCGAACGGCGAGCCGTGCCGGTCGCGCATGAGGAAGTTGATGAAACCGGCGGAACGGGCCTCGTCCTGGCCGGTGGCCGTGTCATCAAGTGACTGCTCGCCCTTGGTCGACACCCGGGCCGCCCACAGGACGTCGTTGTCGGACGCCGAGGCCTTCACCAACTCCACGGTCACGTCCGAGCGGAACCGCACACTCTCCGTCGCATCACTCACCGCTCCAGCCTATCGGCCCGGCGCGGCACGTCAGGGTGACCGGACCGACGCGGACCGTGCCGCCCCGCGCCGCCCCGTGCCGCGGCCGTGTCAGCCCTGCCCGCGCAGCGCGTCCGGCGGCATCATCGTGTCGATGTTGAAGAACGACGCCAGGTTCAGGTCCTGCATCAGGGTCAGCACCCGGGTCACCCGGTCGACGCTCACCGTGGTGGGGAAGGTGCCGAAGGAGATCGACGCGCTCACCGTGGCCGTGGCGATGGTGCCGTAGTGCGCCTGCAGTTCCGCCATCGCCGCGGCCCGCTGACTGGTCACGGTCTTGGCCTGGTTCAGCGCGGTGGTGAAGGCCTTGAACAGGTTGGTGTCGGAGACCGCGAAGTCCTGCTTGGCGAAGTAGCCGCCCATCGGCATGGCCTGGGTCGAGCCGCGGGTCAGGTCCAGCAGCTTGACGACCTTGTCGGTGGTGCTCGTCGAGCTGAAGTAGGGCTCGGGCAGCACCGCGGCCACGTTCGCGTCCAGGACGCCGGTCAGCTTCTCGCCGATGGCGCCGACCGCCATCGTCTTCAGGTGTGCCTGCGCCTCGGTGCCCGAGTCGTCGATCTTGAGCTTCATGCTGTTGGCGATGTCCGGCAGCCGGGTCATCAGCATGACCGTCGGAACGGTGAAGTCGGTGGACGGGTCGCCGGTGCCGGCCATCGGCACCAGGAAGCCCTGCGAGGCCTTGAACACCGTGCGGACCTGGTCTTCGCTGCGGGTGTTGGTGGGCTTGCTCAACAGCTCCACACTGCCGTCGCCGGCGTTGTAGCCCTCGGCCACCAGTTGCAGGCGGTAGTTGCCCTTGGACTGGGCCAGGATCGCGTGCGCGTAGTCGTCGTAGACCAGGTCGACCTTGCCGTCGCCCAGAGCCTTGAGGGTGTCCTGGTACGAGGCGTAGCTGTCGTCGACGGTGACGTCGATGCCCTGGTCCTTGAAGTAGCCCTTGTCGACGCCGGTAAAGATCGGCAGCGCGCCCAGTTCGCCCTTGGGCATGCCGATCCGCAAATGGGTCTGCTCCAGCGGGCCGTGGCCCGCGCCGCCGGCCGCCGCGCCGGCCGCCGACGACTTTCCGTTGCACGCGGCGGCACCCAGCGTGGCCACGGCGAGGACGGCGCTCAGGAGGAGCGCCGACGTCCGCCGCGAACGCGCTCCTAGGTTGGCTGTTCGCACTGCGCTGCCCCCTGCAAAGGTTTCTGACGACTCCGGTCGGCGCATCGTAATACATGGGCGCGCGGACCCCCCACGGTGCCATTGAGATCCTCTAGCACACGTGGACGATTGAGGATACGCACATGCGGGGAGGCGTTGACCGCTTTATCCCGCTTTATGAACGCGAACCGCCCGGAGGCTCACCCCCGCCCTTGGCTGCGCTCGCTTCTCTGTGCTGGAATGCGTTGCTTGAAACCTAGAGACCGCGAGGCCACCGCTGCGCCCCATCCGCCCGCAGACGAGGCCCGGTCGCAAAGAAAGCTGTGAGGGCCAGTGCAGACACGACCCGTGACCCCGCGCCGTCCGCCGGCTCCTTTCCCGGAGCGCGGCGTCGACGGGCCGCCGCCGGGCGGATCGATATCCGACGCGGCCGCCGGCCGCTCCCTACCCCGAGGGCCCCGGGACTCGGTACTGCCGGGGCAGCGTCCCATCCCCACCTCCGACCCGCAGGGCGAGGGCCAGATCCCGCCGCCGCCCCCGCCGCCGGCCGGCCAGGCCAACCGCTTCTCCCCCAAGAACTGGCGCGTCCGCACCCGGCTCGTGGTGCTGGTCATCGTGCCGCTGGTGGCCACCATCGTCGGCGCCGCGGCCCGGATCGTGCAGCAGGTCGGCAACGTGCAGACCTACGACCACGCCAAGACCATGGCCGCGGCCGAGGCCCCGCTGTCGAACCTGATCGACGCCCTGCACAACGAGCGCGACACCTCGGTCGAGATGATCGCCTTCCGGAACCAGAAGACCCCGGACCAGGCCACCCTGGCCAACCTCAGCCGCGGCGCGGACCAGTTGACGCACACCACCGACCGGGCGTCGGCCGCCATGGACCCGGTGCTGGCCAAGATCGACGGCTCCTACCCCAAGGACACCCTGGCCGCGATCGCCGACGCCGAGGCGAACATGACCGGTCTGCAGGCCCTGCGCGGCGCGGTCAGCAGCTCCTCCGACCCGCAGCGGGTGTTCGACCAGTACAACAAGCTGCTGGACAGCGTCGACTCGCTGTACCAGTTCGTCGCCGCCGACGCCGGCGACCAGCAGCTGATCAACGACGCCCGGGCGCTGAACGACCTGGCGAAGATGACCGAGTCCACCTCGCGCCAGCGCGGGTTCCTCACCGTGCTGGCGGTGAGCTTCGACCCCAACACGGCCAAGGACAACAGCGCCAAGCTGCAGGGCACGATCTCGGACCTGGCCTCCACCCGGGCCGAGTTCAAGACGATCGCCGCGCCGAACATGCAGCAGATGCTCAGCGACACCGTGGACGTCGGCGACTCCTACACCGGCGCCAACCAGTACCTCACCGCCATCGGCGACGAGCTGGCCGACGGCACCGCGGGCAGCGGCGCCCAGCTGATCCCGGGCACCGTCTACACCCAGTACGACGCGCTGCTGAACAAGTACCAGAAGGTGCGCGCCGCCCAGGCCGACATCCTGGTGAAGCGGGCCAACCAGCTCGCCGACGGCGCCCGCAACACCATGTACCTCAACATCGGCGTCATCATCGGCGTGCTGCTCGTGGTGTCCATCGCCACCGCGCTGATCGCGCGCTCGCTGGTGCGTCCGCTGCGGGTGCTGCAGAACACCGCCCTGGAGATCGCCGGCAACCGGCTCCCGGAGATGGTCCGCCGCCTGCGCGACGCCGACGGCTCCGAGGTCATCGAGCCGATCAACCCGATCGCCCTGTCCAGCACCGACGAGGTGGGCCAGGTGGCCCGCGCGTTCGACGAGGTGCACCGCGAGGCGGTCCGGCTGGCGACCGAGCAGGCCATGCTGCGGAACAACGTCAACGCGATGTTCACCAACCTCTCGCGCCGCTCGCAGTCGCTGGTGCAGCGCCAGCTGCGGCTGATCGACGAACTGGAGAACGCCGAGCAGGACCCGGACCAGCTGGCCTCGCTGTTCAAGCTGGACCACCTCGCGACCCGTATGCGCCGCAACGGTGAGAACCTGCTGGTGCTCGCGGGCGAGGAGCCCGGCCGCCGGTGGTCGCAGCCGGTCCCGCTGATCGACGTGCTGCGCGCCGCGGCCTCCGAGGTGGAGCAGTACGAGCGGGTGACGCTGCGGGACCTGCCGACCGTCGAGGTCGCCGGCCGCGCCGTGAACGACGTCGTGCACCTCGTCGCCGAGCTGCTGGAGAACGCGACGTCGTTCTCCGCGCCGGAGACCAAGGTCTCGGTCACCGGCAACCTGCTGAACACCGGCGGTGTGATGCTGGAGATCGAGGACTCCGGCATCGGCATGACGCCGGAGGAACTGGACGACGCCAACGAGCGGCTGGCCAACCCGCCGGTGGTGGACGTCGCGATCTCCCGCCGCATGGGTCTGTTCGTGGTCGGGCGGCTGGCCACCCGGCACGGCATCCAGGTCCGGCTGCGCCGCTCGGCCACCGGCGGCATCACCGCGCTGGTGCTGGTGCCGGCCGCGCTGCTGGCCGGCAACCTGGCCGACACCCCGGCCCTGGGCCGCAACGCGCTGGGCGAGCTGACCGGGGACACCGGGCAGCAGCCGGCGGTGACCGCGACCGGCCTGCCGCGGCGCCCGGGCGGCGCGGTCCGCGCCGACCAGCGGGAACTGCCCGGCGGGTCGCGGGACCAGCCGCAGGGCCCGTTCGGCGGGGAGCGGATCCCGGCCGCGGACGCCCCCGGCGCGCTGCCGGGGATGCCGGTGGGCAACTTCGGCGACCGGAACGACGGCTGGGACGACGTGAACCCGGCCGAGCCGCCGTACCGCGGCTCCGGTGCCACCCCGCCGGAGCTGGCCGACCTGCTGGCCGAGACCGAGGCGATGTCCGGCGGCGTGGTCCCGGTCATCCGCGAGGGCGACCCGGGCGACCCGGGCAGCAGCGGCGCCTTCGAGCGCCCCTCGTTCGCGGTGCCGGAGCCGGAGCTGGACAGCCGGCTGGCCGAGGCCCTGGACAACTCCGCGACGTACGACTTCCGGCCCGGCGCCGGGAACCGGCCGCAGCCGGCCCCGAACCCGTCGGAGAACACCGGCCAGTTCCGGATCAGCGCCGCCGGCGCCGACGACATGCGGCTGAACTTCAACGTCGGCAACGCCCCGACGCCGCCGGTCCCGCCGCCCCCGGCCCCGCCGGCCGGCGGCCTGAACCTCAGCTCCAGCTTCGACGACCTGCTGCCGGACATCCCGGAGATGGAACAGACCGGGGAGTTCGCGGCCTACCGCGAGAGCCTGGAGCAGCCCGACGACCTGCTCATGCCGCCGCCCGGCGCCCCGAGCTTCGGTCCCGGCCCGAATCCGGCCGGGGCACCGGCCGGCGGGTTCAGCACCGGCCCGGACCCGCTGGCCGGCAGCGGTCTGAACAACGACCTCGGCGCCGAGCTGGCGGCGGGCAACCCGTTCACCGCGCCCGGCGAAGTGCAGATGACACCGTTCGGCGGGCACCGGGACGCCGGCTTCGGGACTCCGGCTCCGGCGGGGTCCCCGACCGGCGAGTTCCCGGCGCCGGGCGCTCCGGGTGCTCCGAGTGCTCCGACCGGCGGCGACGCGCCGTCGTTCGGCCGGCGCCCCGAGGCCGCGAACCCGTTCACGGCTCCGACGAACCCGCCGAACCCGGCCGCCCCGACCGGGGACGCTCCGTCCTTCGGCCGGAACCCGGCCGCCGAGGCGCCGTCGTTCAACCCCGCGAACCCGTTCGCGCCCGGCGCCCCGCCGAGCGACGCGATGTCCACGGGCGGCTTCCACCCCGGCGACGCGGCTCCGGCCAACCCGTTCGCGGCACCCGGCGCTCCGGCCGCTCCGACCGGCGAGCCGCTGTCGAACTCCGGCTCCGGCTTCAGCACCCCGCTGAGCGACGCCGCGGCCAACCCCTACGCGACCCCCGGCGCTCCCGCCGGCGACGCGAGGGGCGAGTTCGCTCCCCCGACGGGCGACCCGCTGTCGAACTCCGGGTCCGGCTTCAGCACTCCGCTCGGCGCGCCCGGCGCTCCGGTCGGCGACCCGCTGTCGAACTCCGGCTCCGGCTTCAGCACCCCGCTGAGCGACGCCGCCGCGAATCCGTACGCGGCACCCGCCGACCCGCTGGCCGACTCCGGCTCCGGCTTCACCGCCCCGCTCGCCGACCCGGCCCCCGCCAACCCGTTCGCGGACCCGGCCGAGGGCTTCGCGCCGCCCACCGGCGAGCCGCTCGCCGGCCCGGCGTTCGGCGCTCCGGCGAGCTCCGGCGCCGACCTCGCCGCCGAGTTCGCGGCCGACCCGCTCAACGCCCCGATCGAAGCCGTCCCGATGGACTCCGGCGTCCACGACACCGCCATCTTCAACGCGATCGAGTCCGAGTGGTTCCGGGTGCGCGCGCAGGGTCCCTCGGCCCCGCAGAGTGCCCTGGAGGCCGGCGCGATCCCGGTCGAGCCGGTGCGGCCGGTCGTGCCCGGCCCGCGCCTGGAGGCGGCTCCCACGGCCGCTGCGACGCCCGTGGCGCCGGCCCCGCCGGTGTCCCCGGTCGTCCCGCCCGGGTCTCCGGTCATCCCGCCGACGTCCCCCCTGCCCCCCATGTCCCCGGTGCCGCCGGTGGCCGAACCGGAGTCCGTGGTACCGCCGGCCGCGCCCGTGACGACCCCGGCCGCCCCGGCCGCCCCGAGCGCCCCCACTCCGCCGCTCGGCGAGCCGGCGG
>NZ_BAAAQM010000047.1:0-84636 GCF_039531675.1 Catenulispora subtropica | reverse complement strand
CGGTGCGCTCGGCCCGCTCGGCGCGGTCGCCGGACGCGGCCCGCTGCTCGGCGGCGGCCGGCTCGGCGGCCTTCGCGGCGCGCTCGCGCACCGGCTGCTCGGGGATGTCGGCCCGGACCTCAGAGCCCTGCTCCGCGGGGGCCTCGGCGGTCGCGGTCGCGGCGGCGCGGGTGCGCCGGGTGGCGGTGCGCGCCGGGGTGGTGGTGGCGGTGGCGGCGGCCGGCTCGGCCTTGGCCGCGGAGCCGCCGTTCTTCTCCTGAATAGCCTCGATGAGCTGGCCCTTGCGCATCCGCGCGGTCCCGGTGATCCCCAGGCTCACGGCGTAGGCCTGCAGCTCGGGGAGCAGCATCGAGGACAGCCCCTTGCCGGCGCGCCCGGAGCGGGCGGTGGCGGGGGATTCAGTCGTGGTGTCGCTCACGAAGCGATCCTTCCTGGTCGCCGACCTGGCCGAACGTCAGTCGCGCCGGGTGCGGGGACAGGTGCTGGTTGTGTTGAGCAGTGTTGAATTTGGAACCGAAGGTTGCGGTGCGGGTCCGCGCATGGCTGATACGGGTCACGCGCGGAAGCAGTCACTGAAGCATTCACAGCGGGATTCACGCGGGATACTTGGAGACTGCACTCGCGCGATCCGCCGCCGACAGGTTCGTGCCCGCCTTGGGAGATGTGCCGCGCTGTCGCTCACCAGTGGTGAAGTCGGTGCTCGACAGGAGAGTAACACCTCGTGGTGTCCAACGGGACTCCGCCCTCACACGGCGGCAATCCCCAGGAAAACCATACGCGGGCGCTGCTCTCACCATTCACAGTCCCCCGTGGCGTGGGTTTGAACCCCTTCAGCGGGATTCATTCCCCGCCCACGCGCCATCGGCAGTAGTCAAGGATACCGTACCGGCCCCGTCGACGGCGAGGTCGAAGGCGGTCCAGCCGGCCGGAGCCGTCCGCGCGCCGGCCTCGATCACGGCCTGGACCTGGTCTTTCGTCGTCAAAACCAGGACGGTGGGCCCGGCCCCGGAGACCACCGCGGCGTGTCCCGCCGCGCGCAGCGTGGCGATCAGCGCGGCCGACTCCGGCATCGCCGGGGCCCGGTAGTCCTGGTGCAGGCGGTCCTGGGTGGCGGCCAGCAGCAGGTCGGCCCGGCCCCCGGTGAGCGCCGCGGCCAGCAGCGCCGAGCGGCCGGCGTTGCGCGCGGCGTCGGTGTGCGGAACCAACTTGGGCAACAATCCACGCGCCACCTCGGTCGACAGCGGCCGGTCGGGCACGAAGGCCACCGCGGCCAGGTCCGCGGCCGGGTCGACGCGCAGGGCCCGCGCGGTGGCCCCGGCGGCGTCCGCGATTTCACCCGCTTGGTCCAGCCACGCGATGGTGAAGCCGCCGCGCAAGCAGGCCGCGACGTTGTCCGGATGGCCCTCCATGTCGGTGGCGAGCTGCAGGACCTCGTCGTCGGACAGGGTCGCGCCCACGGTCAGGGCGCGCGCGGCGACGATGCCGGCGCAGATGGCCGCCGCCGAGGACCCCAGCCCGCGGGCGTGCGGGATCCGGTTGGCGCAGACCACCTCCAGGCCCGGCGGCCGCGCGCCGAGCCGGTCGAAGGCCCGGCGCAGGGCCCGCACCACCAGGTGCGTCTCGTCCCGGGCCACGGTGTCGGCGCCCTCGCCCGCGACGTCGACCCGCAGGCCGTCGTCGGCTATCCGGACCATCACCTCGTCGTACAACCCGAGCGCCAGGCCCAGGGAGTCGAAGCCGGGTCCGAGGTTCGCGCTCGTCGCCGGGACGCGGACGCGCACGGGGGCGGCTCGGAAGACAGGGCTCGGCATTGCGCTCCGTTTCTTGCGGACATCTTCGTGCGGGCATCGAACCAGTGCTGTGATGCGGCACCAGCTCTATCAGAAGGTTCCTTAGCCGAAGCTGAGAGCCTCGGCCACCGCGAGCACGTCCGCGGCCACCGGGTCCGGCAGCGGCGGCGCGGCCTTGACCGCCCAGTCCGGGTCCTTGAGCCCGTGGCCCGTGACGGTGATGGCGATCCTCAGACCGGTCTCCAGGCGGCCTTCGCGGGCCAGCTTCAGCACGCCCGCGACACCCGCGGCCGAGGCCGGCTCGACGAACACGCCCTCCTCGGCGGAGAGGATCCGGTGCGCCACGAGGATCTCCTCGTCGGTCACCGCCTCGATGACGCCGGCCGACGCCTGGCGCGCGGCCACCGCCAGGTCCCAGGAGGCGGGGTTGCCGATGCGGATGGCGCTGGCGATGGTGTCCGGGTGCTCGACCGGCGCGCCGAGCACGAGCGGCGCGGCGCCGGCCGCCTGGAAGCCGAACATGCGCGGGGTGCGGGAGGCCGGACCCTCCTTCGCGTACTCCTGATAACCGAGCCAGTAGGCGGAGATGTTCCCGGCGTTGCCGACCGGCAGCGCGTGGATGTCCGGGGCGTCGCCGAGGACGTCGACGACCTCGAACGCGGCGGTCTTCTGGCCCTGCAGCCGGACCGGGTTCACCGAGTTCACCAACGCGACGGGGAACTTCTCGGCGAGTTCGCGGGCCAGCCGGAGGCAGTCGTCGAAGTTGCCCTCGACCGGGAGCTGGGTCGCGCCGTGCGCCAGCGCCTGGGCCAGCTTGCCGAGCGCGATCTTGCCGGCCGGGACCAGCACCACCGGGCGCAGGCCCGCGCGGGTGGCGTAGGCGGCCGCCGAGCTGCTGGTGTTGCCGGTGGAGGCGCAGACCACGGCCTCGGCGCCGGCCTGCTTGGCCAGCGAGATCGCGGTGGTCATCCCGCGGTCCTTGAACGAGCCGGTCGGGTTCATGCCCTCGACCTTGACGTACACCTCGCACCCGGTGCGGGCGGACAGGCGCGGCGCGGGGAGCAGCGGCGTGCCGCCCTCGCCCAGCGTGACCACGGGCGTGCCGGCGTCGACCGGCAGCCACTGTCGGTACTCCTCGATGACGCCACGCCAAGCCATGTCCGTGCCTCTCTGGATGGTCAGTCTGATTCCACGCGCATGACGCTCGAGACGTCACGCACGATGTCCAACGCGCGCAGCCGGGCCACGGTCGCGGTCAGCGCCGCGTCCGGGGCCAGGTGGGTGACGATCACCAGCTGGGCGTCCAGGCCGCGCCCGGACTGCCGCACCGTGGCGATCGACACGTCCTGTTCCGCGAAGATCCCGGCGACCGCGGACAGGACGCCCGGTTTGTCGTCGACGTCCAGGCTGATGTGGTAGCGCGTGCGCGCCTCCCCCACCGGCCGGACGGTCAGGTCGGCGTACGCCGACTCGCCCGGGCCGCGGCGCCCGGTCACCTTGTTGCGGGCCACCGCCACCAGGTCGCCGAGCACCGCCGAGGCGGTCGGCGAGCCGCCGGCGCCGGGCCCGTAGAACATCAGCTGCCCGGCCGACTCGGACTCGATGAAGACCGCGTTGTAGGCCTCGCGCACCCCGGCCAGCGGGTGGCTGCGCGGGATCATCGCCGGGTGCACCCGGGCCGAGACCTTCTTCGCGTCCTGGTCCACCTCGCAGATGGCCAGCAGCTTCACCACCGAGTTCATGGCCTTGGCGCTGGCGATGTCGGCGGCGGTGACCTCGGTGATGCCCTCGCGGTGCACGTCGGAGGCGGTGACCCGGGTGTGGAAGGCCAGCCCGGCCAGGATCGCGGCCTTGGCGGCGGCGTCGAAGCCCTCGACGTCGGCGGTCGGGTCGGCCTCGGCGTAGCCCAGCGCGGTGGCCTCCTCCAGCGCCTCGGTGAACCCGGCGCCGGTGGTGTCCATCCGGTCCAGGATGAAGTTGGTGGTGCCGTTGACGATGCCCAGCACCCGGCGCACCCGGTCGCCGACCAGCGACTCGCGCAGCGGGCGCAGCAGCGGGATGGCCCCGGCCACCGCGGCCTCGTAGTACAGGTCGGCGCCGTGCCGCTCGGCGGCCCGGTACAGGGTGCCGCCGTCCTCGGCGAGCAGCGCCTTGTTGGCCGAGACCACGGACTTGCCGGACTCCAGCGCGGCCAGGATCAGCGACCGGGACGGCTCGATCCCGCCGATGACCTCCACCACCAGGTCCACGTCGTCCCGTTTGACCAGGCCCTCGGCGTCCGTGGTGAACAGCCGGGGGTCGACCCCGGGGATCTCGCGCTGCCGGTTGGGCCGGCGCACGGCGACGCCGGCGAGCTCCAGCGGGACCCCCACCCGCGCGGCGAGGTCGGCGGCGTTGGCCGTCATCAGGCGCGCGACTTCCGAGCCGACTACTCCACAGCCCAGCAGCGCCACCCTCAGCGGCTCAGTACGCATCGCTCATCCCCATCGGCTCGGTCGGTGCTCGTGCGCATGCGGTCCGGAATCACAGCCACGGCACAGTCAGTCATAGCAGTCTCGCCGAATCCCACCCCTCGACAACACGTCGTCCGGGATGTGGGATCCTCGCCGGTTCGCTATCCCAGGTCCAGACTCAGCAGGTCGTCCTCGGTCTCCCGCCGCACGATCACCCGCGCGGCGCCGTCCCGCACCGCGACCACCGGCGGCTTGAGCACGTGGTTGTAGTTGCTGGCCATGGACCGGCAGTAGGCGCCGGTGGCGGCCACCACGAGCAGGTCGCCGGGGACGGTGTCGGCGGGCAGCCAGGCGTCGCGGACCACGATGTCGCCGGACTCGCAGTGCTTGCCGACCACGCGGGACAGCATCGGCTCGGCGCCGCTCTCCCGGTTCGCCAGCCGCACGGTGTACTCCGCGTCGTAGAGCGCGGTGCGGACGTTGTCGGACATGCCGCCGTCCACAGAGATGTAAGTACGAAGACCGGGCAGCGGCTTCACGGTGCCGACCTCGTACAGCGTCACCCCGGGCGGACCGGCGATGGCACGGCCGGGCTCGACCGACAGGCGCGGGTGCGCCAGCCCCGCGGCGTCGCACTCGCGGGCCACGATCTCCTTCAGCCGGCGCGCGGTCTCGGCGACCGGAGCCGGGTCGTCGGCCTCGGTGTAGGCGATGCCCAGCCCGCCACCGAGGTCCAGTTCCGGCAGTTCGACGCCGTGGTCGCGCCGGATCACGGCCAGCGCCTCGATCAGCCGGTGCGCGGCCACCTCGAACCCGGCGGTGTCGAAGATCTGACTGCCGATGTGCGAGTGCAGCCCGGTCAGCTCCAGGTGGTCGGCGTGCTTGAGGATGCGCGCCACCGCCTCGGCCGCGGCGCCGCCGGCCAGCGAGAAGCCGAACTTCTGGTCCTCGTGCGCGGTGGCGATGAACTCGTGGGTGTGCGCCTCGACGCCGGCCGTGACCCGGACCATGACCCGCTGGCGGACGCCGCGCTCAGCGGCGATCGCGGCCAGACGCTCTATCTCGTCGTGGGAGTCGACGATGATCCGGCCGACCCCGGCGGCGACGGCGCGCTCCAGCTCGGCGACGGACTTGTTGTTGCCGTGGAAGCCCAGGCGCGCGGCCGGGAAGCCGGCGCGCAGGGCCACGGCGAGCTCGCCGCCGGTGCAGACGTCCAGGTGGAGGCCCTCTTCGGCGGCCCACTTGGCGATGGCGACCGACAGGAACGACTTGCCCGCGTAGAAGACGTCGGCCTCCGTGCCGAAGGCCTCGACCCACGCGCGGGCGCGACGGCGCCAGTCGTCCTCGTCGATCAGATAGACCGGAGTACCGAACTCCCGGGCCAGCTCGCGGATGTCGACACCGGCGAAGGTGACCGCGCCGGACCGGGCGTCGCGCGCCGCCCCGCCGGGCCAGATCCTGGTGTCCAGCCGGTTGAGGTCCGCCGGGGCCGCGCTGTGGCCGCCCTCGGGGAGGACGTCGGCGTAGCGGGGCCCGGCGGGGTGCGCGCTTCTGCTCATGGACCGCAAGTGTTCCCTACTCGCGGTCCGATTTGTCACATGCGCTCAGGTGCCGAGACGCCGAGGAGGTCAAGGCCGTTGCGCAGGACGATCTGGGTGGCCTCCAGCAGCCACAGACGCGCGCGGTTCAACTCGGTCGGCTTCTCATCACCGATCGGCAGGATGCGGCAGTCCTTCTTCTCGGACTGCCAGCCGTGGTACTTCTTCGCCAGGTCCTCGAGGTAGTGCGCCACCTTGTGGACTTCGCGCAGCCCGGCCGCCTGGGCGACGATGCGGGGGAAGTCGGCGAGCGCCGCGAGAAGTTCCTCCTCGCGCAGGTGGACGAGGAGCTTCGGGTCGAAGTCCTCGGCGGGGCCTTTGTCGAACCCGAGGTCGCCGGCGTTGCGCCGGATCGCGCAGGTGCGGGCGTGCGCGTACTGGACGTACCAGACCGGGTTCTCGGGCGCGTTGGTCGTGAGCAGGTTCACGTCCAGGATCAGCTCGTTGTCCACACTGGACCGCGCCAGGGCGTACCGGGCGGCGTCGACGCCGATCAGGTCGATCACATCGTCCAGCGTGACGATGTTCCCGGCCCGCTTGGACAGCTTGACCTCCTGGCCGTCCTTCACGATCTTCACGAACTGGCCGATCAGGACCTCGATGTCCTTCTCGGGGTCGTCGCCGGAGCACGCCGCGAGCGCCTTGAGCCGGCCGACGTAGCCGTGGTGGTCGGCGCCGAGCATGTAGATGCAGGGCGAGAAGCCGCGGTCCCGCTTGTCCAGGTAGTACGCGCAGTCGGCGGAGAAGTACGTGCGCTCGCCGTTGGAGCGGACGATGACGCGGTCCTTGTCGTCGCCGAAGTCGGTGGTGCGCAGCCAGACCGCGCCGTCCTGCTCGAAGACGTGGCCCTGTTCGGCGAGGCGGTCCGCGACGCCCTCGACGGCGCCGGACTCGTGCAGCGTCTTCTCGGAGAACCAGACGTCGAAGCGCGTCCGGAACTTCTCCAGCGACTCCTGCTGGAGCCGCAGCTGCATCTTGTATCCGGCGGTGCGGAACGCTTCGACCTGGGCCTCCTCCGGGAGGCTGGTCAGCACCGGGTGCTCGGCGAGGATGGCCTGGGCGAGGTCCTTGACGTAAGCGCCCTCGTACAGGCCCTGGCCCTCGGGCACCTCCTGGCCGTTCGCGCGCAGCGCCAGGGACATGCCGAAGTTGTTCATCTGGTTGCCGGCGTCGTTGATGTAGAACTCGCGCGTGACGTCGGCGCCGGCCGCCTCCAGCAGCCGGCCGAGGGCGTCGCCGACGGCGGCCCAGCGGGTGTGGCCGAGGTGCAGCGGGCCGGTCGGGTTGGCGGAGACGAACTCCAGATTGACGTTCTGGCCGGTGAAGGTCTGGCTGCGGCCGTAGGCGGCGCCCTGCTCGACGATGGTCCGGGCGAGCTCGCCGGCGGCGCCGGCCGCGAGCCGCAGGTTGAGGAAGCCGGGGCCGGCGATGTCGACGCCGGCGATGCCGTCGACCCGGCGCAGGCGCTCGGCGAGCAGCTCGGCCAGGGCGCGCGGCGGCATCCCGGCGGCCTTGGTCAGCTGGAGGGCGACGTTGGTGGCGTAGTCGCCGTGGTCGCGGTTCTTCGGTCGCTCGACGGTGACGGCCTCGGGGACCGCGGTCAGGGTGAGCGCGCCGTCGGCGACGGCGGCGTGCACGGTGTCGAGGACGGCCTGGGAGAGCTGCTCGGGAGTCACCCGCCAAGGGTACGGCAGGCGAGGCGGGTGACCGTTCCGGATTACCCGGGGACCGTCGCGGTGCGGCGGAGGGCGGCTTGTTCGCGGTGCCCGGCCCGGCCCACGGCTTCAGCGCGCGCCGCCCCCCGACAGCGCGCGCACCGCGTCGACCAGGTCCCCCGGTTCGAAGGGCTTGGTGATGTAGGCGTCGGCGCCGGCCGACTCCCCGCGCCGCCGGTCCTCCGGCAGCGCGGCGGCGGTCACCACCACCACCCGCGGGCCGCCCAGCGCCGGGTCCCGCTTGAGGCGGCGCAGCACGTCCAGGCCGCCGGGACCGGCGCCGGGGAGCACGGGGAGCAGCAGGTCGAGCGTCACCACGTCGGCCCCGGGGACCAGTTCCAGGCAGCGGGCGCCGGAGTCGGCCTCCAGCACCTCGAAGCCCTCCAGCTCCAGGTTGATGCGGATCAGGCTCCTGACCACGTCGCTGTCGTCGACCACGAGCACGCGCGGGGGGCCGGGTTCAGTCACCCGGCCACCGTAGCGGTCCCGGGCCCGGCGCTACCCCTTCGCGCCAGGCTGCGCCGGGGTCGACGGGGGCGCCGACGGCTGGGGTGAGCCCTGCGCCGGGGTGGCGCCACCAGGCGTAGCCGTGGCCGACGTTGCGCCGACCGAGGGTGATGGTGAATCAGGGTTCAGCGTCGGTGTGGGAGACGCACCGGACGGAGTGGCGCCGGACGGACGATGTACTCCCTGGGGGACGGCGACCGTCGGCGGGGGGACCGTGACGTAGTGAGGGGTGTTGTCGGCTTCGTACCAGTCCGTTTGCAGCAACTGCAGCGGGTACCGGTTGGCGACGAGCTGCCCTTGGGCGTCGACCCAGGTGTCGCCGACGACGAACCTGTTGGATCCGTTCTCGAGCGTCGTCGCCGTGCGCACCGGCTGGCCGTCCTGGTCGTAGACGAAGACGCCGTCCAGGGGCTTGCCGTCCTTGTCGTACACCCACAGGTTCGTGATCTGCTTGCCGTTCTCGCTGAGCCCGCCCGGCGCGGGCTGCTGCTGGGCGTAGGAGACCTGCCACGGCGCGGAAGGGACACCGGACGAACCCCCCTCGTCGCCGGCGATCCCCGCCACGAGGGCTCCGAACGCGACCACCCCGAGCACCCCCTCGGCCGCGAACACCATCCGCCGCCGCCATCCCCCCGGAAGGCCCCGCCGCCCCAGGTACACGGAGGTGGGGATCGCCACGGCCAGGGCGACGAAGCCGAGCAGCCGGTTGTCGCCGATCTTCGGCACCGTGGAGTAGTCGTGCCACGCGTCCACGTCAGCGGTCCACACCTCGAGCAGGCGCACGACGACCCACGCCCGCAGCACCCACCACGCGGGCCGCAGCGACGGCAGGAAGGTGAGCACCTCGTGGCCCGCGCGGGTGGCGCGGATCCGCCGCTCCGCGTCGCGCACCGTGGCGCGCGCGGACCGGCGCAGCTGCTGCCAGAAGGAGAGGCCGGGGGACGCGACGCGCGCTGCTGTCTCCCCCGGTTCCGGCAGCCCCGCGGCCTGCCGCAGCTCCGCGGCATAGACCGCGGGCTCCCCCAGCCGCTGACGCAGCGTGCCGGCGCCCTCGGCCGCCACTTCGCGCAGGTGGTCCTCCAGGTCCTCCCACAGCTCGGCGCCCTCGTCGAGCGGCAGGTCCGCGAGCTGGGCCCGGACTTCGGCGGCGTAGGCCGTCACCTCGTCTTCGAAGTCTTCGACGCCTTCGGGGCCTTCGGATCCCCTGAAGCCCTCGGATCCCCCGCGCCCGTCCAATCCCTCACTCATATCCGCTCTCCCCTCTGCGCCCCGAGCAGCCGGTCCATGGCCCCTGCGAACGTCCGCCACGTCGCCGTGGACTCCTTGAGCTGTGCCCGCCCACTGGCGTTGATGCCGTAGTACTTGCGATGCGGCCCCGACTCCGACGGGACGACGTAGCTCGTCAGGAACCCGTTGGCATAGAGCCGCCGCAACGTGCCGTAAACCGAGGCGTCCCCGATCTCCTCGAACCCCGCGACCCGCAGCCGCCGGACGATGTCGTAGCCGTAGCCGTCCTCGTCCTCCAGGACCGCCAACACCGCCGAGTCCAGGACGCCCTTGAGCAGTTGTGTGGAATCCATCACTCCTCCTGTGCGGAACACGGTACTACACATTGCGCAGTACTGTGCAGAAGAAAAGAGCGAGTCTCCGTCGGAACGGGATGCCAGGATGGAGCCATGACATCGATGCGAAAGGCCCATGCCGCGTAACCGGCCGAGCGCTGTGCGTGCCGCGCATCCAGCGCCCCCGAAGTTCTCGCGCCCGTACAGCGAAGTCGACGGGCTGAGCCGGCGGACGACCGAGATCCTGCGCCGCCTCGAGGCTGGCCGGTTCCAGCCCGGCTACGTCGCCGACGCCGTCGCCTCCTACCGCGGCCTGCTGCGGCAACCGGGCCGCATCCTGTACGTGGACATCGACGACTGTCCGTGCTGTGATCCCGTGCACTTCCGCGACCAGCTCGACGACGTCATCAGGGCCCTGCCCCGCGGCGGCGGGAACGACCTGCGCCGGCTCGTGGCGAAGCTGGACCGGGAGTTCGAGCGTCGGACACTGCCCGACATATACGCCGAGCCCAACGGCGACCACCGCTGGTGGCGCTATCGGCAACGGCAACGCGACTAGTCCGTCTGTCGCCATCAGAAGTGGCCACACCACTGGCGACGCTGACCAACCGAAGCGCTGAGCCGTCGGGCATGCGAAACGCCCCCGGCCGGCGAACCGGCCGAGGGCGTCCTCGTGTCCTGCGAAGCTTCCGCGAAGGTGTCCCGCGAGAACCCGGAGCCTAGAGCCGCCCGAGCGCCTCACGCAGCGGCTTCAGCCCGATCGACCCCAGGTCCAGCGCCTGCCGGTGGAACGTCTTCAGGTCGAAGTCGGCACCCTTGCGGGCCTTCGCGTCGTCCCGCGCCTGGAGCCAGATGCGCTCGCCGACCTTGTAGGCGGGGGCCTGCCCCGGCCAGCCGAGGTACCGGTCCAGCTCGAAGGCGAGCTGGGCCTCCTCGGTGTTGACGTTCGCGGTCATGAACTGCCAGCCGAGCTCCGGTGTCCAGCGCTCGCCGCCGTGCTCGGTGCCGTCGCCGAAGGCGTAGCCGGCCGGGATCTCCAGCTCCAGGTGCATGCCGAGGTCCACGACCACGCGGACCGCGCGCATCATCTGGCCGTCCAGCATGCCGAGCTTGTCGCCCGGGTCGGACAGGTAGCCCAGGTCGTCCATCAGGCGCTCGGCGTACAGGGCCCAGCCCTCGCCGTGGCCGGAGACCCAGCACATCGAGCGCTGCCAGCGGTTCAGCAGGTCCTTGCGGTAGGCGGTCTGGGCGCACTGCAGGTGGTGGCCGGGGACGCCCTCGTGGTACACGGTCGTGGTCTCGCGCCAGGTGGCGAACTCGGTCTGGCCCTCGGGCACCGACCACCACATGCGGCCCGGGCGGGTGAAGTCCTCCGACGGCGGGGTGTAGTACATGACGCCGTCGTGGGTCGGGGCGATCATGCACTCCAGGCGGCGGATCGGTTCGGGGATGTCGAAGTGCACGTCGGCCAGGGCCGCGACCGCGGCGTCCGACTTCTCCTGCATCCAGGCGCGGAAGTTGTCCGCACCGGCGATCTTGCGGGCCGGGTCGTCGTCCAGCGCGACGAGCGCGTCCTTCAGCGAGCCGCCGGGCACGATGCGCGTCGCGGTCTCGGCCATCTCGGCACGCAGCCGGGCCACCTCGTCCAGGCCCCAGCGGTACGTCTCCTCCAGGTCCACGGTGTCGCCGAGGAACTCGCGGGACGCGCGCTGGTAGCGCTCCAGGCCGACGGCGTCCTTCTCCGGCGCCGAGGGCAAAAGCTCCTCGGTGAGGAAGCGGCCGAAGTCGGCGGTGGCGGCGGCGGCCGCGGCCGCGCCGCGATCCAGGTCCTCGCGCACCGCGCCGGTGGCGCCGGTCCGCGCGACCAGGCCGGCCCAGAAGTTCTCGCCGCCGCGCTCGCCGTTCCAGTCCTGCGCCTGCTTCGCGCACGCCAGCACCTGGCGCCGCGCCGAGGTGCGGCCGCGGGCCGCGGAGTCCAGCAGCGTCGCCTTCAGCTGGTCGAGCGCGGTCGGGACCGCGGCCAGGCGCCGGGCGATGGCGGCGTGGTTCTCCTCGCCCTCGGTGCTCATCTGGTCGAAGACCGCGCGCACCCCCTGGAACGGGCTGGCGATGACGTTCAGCGACGAGGTGTCGTCGCCGGCCTCGTAGCACTCCACGGCCAGCGCGAGCCGCTCCTCCATGGCCTCCTTGGCCACGCGCTCGTTCTCGTCCGCGGGCTCCAGCGCCCGGATCGCCGCCAGGGTGGACGCGGTCAGCGCGTTGCGCGCCGCGAAGCCCTCCAGGGATACGTCGGTCAGCTCGTGGTCGTGGCCGGCGACCCCGAGATCGGTGGCGAACTGCGGGTCCAGCTCGACGTAACGGGCGACATAGTCTTCGGCGATCTCATTGATGGACGTCACGCGCCCGACCCTAATCCCGATGATCCTCGGGCGTCCAACGTTTAGCCGCCGAAGCGGTCCCTAAGACGCAGCTGACCGCGCCGGGGTAACCGGTGCGGGGCGGGCCCGACGGTCACCGTCACGGCCCTGCGTCACGGCCCTGCGTCACACCCCCGCGCGCGTCCCCCGGATCCGTCCCCGCCGCACCGCGGCCGTGATGACCGGCACGGCCAGCATCAGCACCCCGCCACCGGCCACCCCGAGCACCACCTGCTGCATCGTGCGCTGGTTGCCCGGCACCGCCGCGGAGGCGGGTTCCACCCGGTAGTCGGGACCGAGCGACGGGTCCGGGCGGCCCTCGTCCGGCAGAACGGTCGACACCGCCCGGTAGGGGTTGACCACGCCCCAGCCCACGGACGCGTCGAGCGCGCCTGACGCCGGCCGGTCCGCGGTCACCTCCAGCCGCTGCACCACCTGCCAGTTGTGCAGCGTCGGGCGGTAGGAGAGGACGAGCGCCGCGGTCCCGGCGGCGAACGCCGCGGCGAAACCCGTTCCCTGCTCGGCCGTCAACGCGCCCGGATACCCCGCCGCCGGAACGGCCATCCGGCCACCCGGCGCCGCGATCACGGCTCCGACGCCCTTCTGCGCGAACGACGACGCGTTCCCGTCGCGGTCCACGGAACCGACCGCCAGCACTCCGGGAATCGCCGCCGGGAAGAACTTCGCGTTCGGCCGCGTGGTAGCCGACGCCGGACCACCGGTACCGGCCGCGGCGACCACCACGACGTCGTGGGCCAACGCGTCCTGGACGGCCGAACGCAGGTCCGGCGAGTCCTCGGTGGTCCCGATCGAGATGGTGATGACGCGGGCGCCGGCCGCGGTGGCGGTGCGGATCGCGTCGGCCAGCCGCACGGCGCTCCCGGGCTTCGCGACCGTGTCGGTCTGCCGGATCGGCAGGACCGTGGCGTCCGGGGCGACCCCGGAGAAGCCGTCGACACCGTTCTCCCGCCCGGCGATGATCGCGGCGACCGCGGTCCCGTGGCCGTCGCAGTCGTAGTTCGCACTGTCGCCGAGGTCGACGACGCTCGGCCCGGACAGCACCGTGTCCGGGCCGAACACCGGGTTCGCCTTGTCGACGCCGGTGTCGATGACGGCGACGGTGACGCCCTTGCCCCGGCTCAGATACCAGACGCCGGCCGCGCCCAGGCCCATCTTCGACTGCGGCCACAGCAGGTCCGTGGCCTGGGCGCCGGACGGCAGGTTCGGGGCCGGGAGCGGGTTCCGGCAACGGTTCGCGCCCACCTGTGCGGCCCCTGCCCCGGTGGACTGCGAGGCCCTGGACATCCCGGCGGAGGACAGCAGACAGCCGGCCGCGAGCGTCATCACCGCGGCGTTGCGCACAGTACGTCGAACCATGACCTCAGCCTCGGGAGGACCTCAGGGATTGGCGGTGATGATATAGACGTCCCGGGCGCGCCACCAGGGTTGACGAGGGTTACTCCGCAGGTGCGGTCCGGGCCTCACAGCTCCAGAACGACGGTGAAGGGCCCGTCGTTCACCAGCGCCACCTTCATGTCCGCGCCGAAGCGTCCGGTCTCCACCTTCGCGCCGAGCGCCCGCAGCTCCGCGACCACCGCGTCGACCAGCGGCTCGGCCACCGGCCCGGGGGCGGCGGCGATCCAGGTCGGGCGCCGGCCCTTGCGGGCGTCGCCGTAGAGGGTGAACTGGCTGACGACCAGAAGCGGACCGCCGAAGTCGGAGCAGGAGCGCTCGGTGCCCGGCGCGCCGTCCTCGCCCTCGAACAGGCGCAGGCCCCACAGTTTGCGGGCGAGCTGCGCGGCCTTCGCCGAAGTGTCGTCGTGGGTGACGCCGACCAGGACGCACAGGCCCGGACCCTCGATCGCGCCGACGACCTCGCCGTTCACCGTCACCGACGCTTCGCTCACTCGCTGCACCACTGCTCGCATGCACCCATCCTGCCCTGCCGCGGCGTCCCGCCGCCGTCCGCGTGATGAGACGATGGCGGCATGGCAGACCTGACCACCACCCTCGTCACCTTCCCCGCCGGCGCGACCTCCGGGACCGCGACCGTGCTGGCCGTGCGCCCGCTGGCGGCCGGCGCCGGCGCCGGCGTGGTCGTCGACACCACCCCGTTCCACCCGCTCGACCACAGCTGGCCGGACCAGCCCGGGGACACCGGGGTCCTGGTCGCGGACGGCACCGAGCACGCGGTAACGGACTGCGTCACCGGCGGCGTGGGGCCGGAGGGGGAGTTCGCGGTCGGCACCGACATCCCGGTGCGGCGCGGCGACGAGACGTGGCGGTGGCTGGCGGTGCACGTGCTGGAGGACGGCTCGGCCGTGCAGCCCGGCCAGCAGGTGGAACTGCGCGTGGACCAGTCCCGCCGCGCGGCGCTGTCCGCTTCGCACACCGGCTGCCACCTGATGGCGCTGGCCCTGAACGAGGCCCTGGCCGACCGCTGGCGCAAGGAGGCCCGCACCGACGGCCTGGGCCACCCGGACTTCGACAGCCTGGCCATGGACACGTCCCGCATCGGCCTGGACGCCAGCACCGACCGCTACCGCCTCGGCAAGTCGCTGCGCAAGAAGGGCTTCGATCCCGAGGGCCTGCGCGAGGCCCTGCCCGAGCTGACCGCGGCGGTCAACGCCCGCCTGGCCGGCTGGCTCGCCGAGGACGCCCCGGTCCGTATCGACACGCCCGGACCGGAACTCACCGCGCGCCGCCAGTGGGTGTGCGAACTGCCGGAGAAGACGATCGAGATCTCCTGCGGCGGCACCCATCTGCACCGCCTCGGCGAGCTCGCGTCGCTGACCGCCGAGCTGTCGCTGTCGGAGGACGGGACCGAGCTGGTGGTGGTGACGACGCCGAAGCGGGCGTGAGACCGGTCCGGACCGCCGCGAAGCCACCGCTGACGTCCGGCCGCGGCCGGGTCAGCAGCTCGCCGCAGGCTCCAGAACGGCGCCCGAAGCGCCCTCCGGGCCCACCACGACCTCGGGTCCGGAGCCGTGTCCGGCTCCCACGGGAGCACTCTCCCGGGCCGCCGCGAACCGCAGGTACGCCAGCATCGCGGCGGCCGACAGCACCCCGATCGTGCCGGTCGTCGCGAACGCCCACGGCGGCGACGAAGCGTCCACGACCGTGCCGGCCAGCGGCGCGCCTATCGCGCCGCCGAGCGTCATCGCAGAACCCTGCAGACCCATCGCCTGGCCGCGGGCCGACGCCGGGACCGCCGCCGCGACCGCCTCGGCGGTGGAGGCGAGCGTCGGCGCGCACATGAAACCGGCCGGCAGCAGCGCCAGCGCCAGCCACCACCAGCCGAAGTGGCCGATGAAGCCGACCGGGACGGTACCCGCGCCGAGCAGCAGCATCAGGACCGGCAGGCGCCACGGGCGCGCGGTCGAGCCGTGCCAGAAACCGCCCACCAGGGACAGCAGGCACCACGCGAAGATGCACACGCCGGCCCACTTCACCGCGTCCTGCTGACGCAGCAGCGCGGTGATCGAGATGTCGGTGCCGGACAGCACCAGGTTCGCGGCGGCGCCGGTGGCCAGCACCAGCACGAAGCTGGGCCGCAGCCAGGTCGACACCGGCAGCTTCCGCGGCGGCGCGGCGTCCGGGCCGGCCGTCCCGGACCGGTGCCCGATCGGCGGGTTCAGCAGCCACAGCGTCACCACCGCGCCGACCGTCAGCACGCCGATCACCGCGAGCGTCACCCGCGCCGACCCCATCGAGGTGATCGCCGCGATCGCCAGCGCCGGCCCCACCATGAACACGAGCTCGACGATCATCGAGTCCAGGGCGAACGCCTGCCGCCGCATCGCCTCCGGCACCCGCGCGGCCACCGCCTGCCGGATCACCGAGAACACCGGCACGCCGAGCAGGCCGCCGAGCACGAACGTGGTCGCGAGCAGGGCGGGATAGGGAAGGAAGGGCGCGGTGACCCAGTACGCCGTCTCGGACGCCCCGGTCAGCACCAGCACCGGCTTCAACCCGCGCCGGTCGACCATCCGCCCCAGCAGCGGAGCGCCCACGCCCATGCCGGCCGTCATCACCATGCCGGCCACACCGGCTGCGGCGTAACCGCCGTGCTGGTCCAGCACGACGTGCAGGGTCAGCGCCATGGACTTGGCGGTCAGCGGCAGCCGCGCCAGGAACGCGACCACGAACAACGCCCGGGTCCCGGGAATGGCCAGAATCGGCTTGTAAGGGGCAATTAGCTTGAGCACGTGTTTCCTTCCCACGGGATCATCGCAGACGCCGCCGGCGAAGACGAGTGAGTTCTGGGGGAGGCCTGTAGTAAGAGTGGAGACATGACCGACGACCAATCGCACTCCCGTGCCGTCGCGTCGCTCCGCGGCCTGGCCGTGGGGGACGCGGTGGGTGCCTGCTACTTCATCCCGTTGAACCAGCCCCTGCTGCCCGACCGCCGGCTGCCGCCGGATCCCTGGTACTGGACCGACGACACCGAGATGGCGTGCTCGGTCTTCACCGTGCTGCGCGACCTCGGCCGCGTCGACCAGGAGATCCTGGCCCGTTCCTTCGCCGACCACCACGACTTCGACCGCGGCTACGGCGCCGGCGTCAACCGCATGCTGCGCCTCATCCGCCAGGAGGGCGCCGACTGGCGCGAGCAGGCGGCGGGCATGTTCGACGGCCGCGGATCGTGGGGCAACGGCGCCGCGATGCGGGTCGCGCCGCTGGGCGCCTGGTACGGCGCCGGGGACCTGGACCGCGTCGCCGCCGAGGCCGCGGCCTCGGCCGAGGTGACGCACACGCACCCGGAGGGCGTCGCCGGCGCGGTGGCGGTGGCCCTCGCGGCGGCGCTGGCGGCGACGACCGACCTGACCGGGTACGAGTTCCTGGACGAAGTCGCCGAACGGACCCCGCCGGGACTGGTGCGCGACGGCATCGGCAACGCCATGACCCTGCTGCCGCTCAGCGATCCACGCAGCGCTGCCGCGTCCCTGGGCAACGGGCGCTACATATCGGCCCCGGACACCGTCCCTTTCTGTCTGTGGGTCGCGGCCAAGCGGCTCGGCGACTTCGAGGCGGCGTTCTGGGACACGGCTCTGGTCGGCGGGGACATCGACACCACCTGCGCGATCGTCGGCGGGGTGGTGGCGGCGCGCGTCGGCGTGGAGGGGGTCCCCGAAGGGTGGCGCAAGCGGTGCGAGGCGTTGCCGGAGTGGGCGGGAGTCGGGTAGGCCTGACACATGACGGTCGAGAAGGTCAATGCTCTGACGAAGCGGTGGTGTGCCGCGGTCGCGGAGAGTCCGGGTTCTGATTCCACGGTCTTGTCCGGGGCCGGGGTGTGGCCGTTGCTGGCCTTCCTCGCCGACGGCGCCGACGCCACGGGGCGCGCCGAGCTCGCGACGGCGCTGGGCGTCCCGGCCGAGGACGCGGCCCGGGCGGCGCGCGAAGTGCTGGCGGTCATGGAGTCCTCGGCGGCGTCGCGGATCGCCCTGGGCTTGTGGACGCGGCGCGAGGCCGAGATCCACGAAGCCTGGCTCGCTCGGCTCGCGGCCGGCGTGCACGGTGCGTTGACCGGTGACGCCGGAACGGACCGGAAGCGGCTGGACGCGTGGGCGTCGGAGCACACCGACGGGCTGGTTCCGAGGATGCCGGTCACGATCGGCCCCGCGACCATGCTCGTTCTCGCGAGCGCGTTGACGGTCGACGTGACGTGGCGGGAGCACTTCCACGCGGGACGCGTCGACTCCGACAGCCCCTGGGCCGCCGACGGCCGGCTGTCGGTGCTGCGCCGGTCCGGCTGGGACCTGCGGGCCCTCCGCCTCGCGGACACGCCGATCGGCCGGGTCAGTGCTCTGACGGTCGTCGGCGACGGCGACGTCGACGTGCTGCTCGTCCTCGGGCCCGGGGAGCGGTCGGCGGCCGAGGTGCTGGCGGTCGGCGCGGACCTGGCCGGACCCCGAGACGTCTTCCCCGCGGTGAGCGGAGCCGATCTGGCCGAGGGCGCGGCCGGTCCGGGCCTCAGCGTGGAGACGGTCGACGCGATGGGCCCCGGCGACGTCCTGGCCGTCACCACGGTCCCGTTCCGCGTCCGCGCGGAGCATGATCTGCGGCAGCACGCAGCGTTGTTCGGACTGGAGCACGTCATGACGCCGGGGAGCGGCCACTTCCCCGGCGTCAGCGCCTTCCCGCTCACCGTCGACCAGGCCCGCCAGGACGCCGTCGCCGTGTTCACCGCGAGCGGGTTCCGCGCGGCGGCCGTGACGGCCTTCGCGATGCGGGCCGGGGCGGCGCCGCGGCCGAGCCGGATCCGCAGAGTGTCAGCGGTCTTCGACCGGCCGTTCGCGTACTACGCGGTGCACCGCCCCAGCGGTCTGATCCTGGTCGCCGGCTGGGTCGGCGAACCGGATCAGGACGTCTCGTCGGGCAGCGCGTAACGCCATTGGCAGGTGCGCACTCCCTTGTCCGACTGGTAGGGCACAGCAGGCTTCGACTGCAGGTCGCCCGGCAGGTAGGCCTGGCACGCGGTGCGCACCGCGGCAGCCGCCGGCCCGGTGGCGACGTGAATCTCGACGCAGGTCGCCCCCTCGGCGTTGACCGGCTGCGGCATCCCGGCGGGCCACGGCTCCGGCTTGGTGCCGCCGGCCGCCGGGCACGAGAGCAGGTAGCGCACGTCCGGCCCGGTGAACGGCGTACCGGCGGTGGCGTTCAGGTCGTTGAGCTTGGTGTAGGCGTCATAGAGCGGCGCGGGATAGCCGCCGTCCTTGCCGATCTGCGGCAGCCCGGCCGCCCGCACGGTCTGATAGCTGCCGTCGCCCTTGCGGATGCCGAGCACCGTCGTCGGGATGTCCGGAATCGGCCGCCCCTTGGTGGGGCTCACGGTCTCCGGCAGGCCGTCGAGGTCCTTGCGGACGGACGCCAGCAGGCTGGCGAGAGCGCCGGAGTCGAGGGTGTAGCGCTTGCTCGCGTTGAGCACGACCGTCCCGTCGGAGTACACGACGACCGCGGGCGGCTGCAACCGCAGCGCGTTGCCCGCGAACCCGCCCTCGGAGTGGATCTCCGCCACCCGCTGCACCGGACCGGAGGACGGCACCGGCGTCGTCGGCGTGCCGGTGCCCGGCGCCGACGTGCCGCCGCTGCCGGTCGCCGGCGTGCCACCGCTGCCGGTCGCCGAGGACGGCGCGCTGCCGGTGGACGGACTGCTCGCCCCCGTCGGCGACGACGAACCGTCGGCAGCGGGCTTCGAGGCGCTCGACGAACACGCCGCCGCACCGAACATCAGAGCCATGACGCACATCCATCTCGTCAGCTTCATGTGGTTTGGACGCGCTCCGCGCCGGTCTGGTTCCCACCGGCCGGCGCGGGAGAACACCAGGCAGCGGAGCCCGGCGCCGGTCGGGCGCCTTCCCTCACCCACCGACCGGCGCCGCGGCGGGCACCTCCCGTCACCCGCTCCCCAGCACCCCCGCGAGCCGCCGCGCGGCGTTCGCCACCGCGCTCCCGCCCTTCTTCTCCGCCACGGTCGTGACGGCGTCGATCGGGGTGCGGACGTTCAGCGCGCCGGCCAGCTCTGTGCCGGCCACCAGGAGGTCGCCGGTACCGGCCATGGCCTTCGGCACTGCCGGGGGCAGGATCAGCGGCAACAGGGTGGCGATGGTCTCCCAGGTCTGGCCCGCCGCGCCGCCGTTGGCGAGGTCGCGGAGGCAGGGCACCATACGGCGCAGGCCCGCGGCGGGTTCGGAGGCCAAACGCTCGGCCAGGGTGGCGGCCAGGCGCGCGGGGTCGAGCAGGCCGCGGGAAGCCAGGACCAGGGCGGCGTCGACCCCCGAGGCGCGCAGGCGCGCGTCTCTGTGCACCAGACGGGAGGCGATCAGGTAGTGCGTGCCGGCGTGGACCGGGTCGTCCAGTTCCGCCAGGACGACCGCCGACTCCGCCGACGGCTCCGCGGTGCTCCAGTCCGCGCCGCCCGACAGGGCCACCGCGACCAGGTCGGGATGGGAGGGCGCGATCGCGGGCCAGCAGACGGCCCAGTCCGACCCGTCGTACTGGCGCTCCGGCTCGCTCCACACGCCCGCCGCCAGCTCCAGCAGCGTCGCGGGGTGCGAGACGTGCTTGCGCGCCAGCTGGTTCAGCAACGTGCTCCGGCCCTGGCCGTAGCGCACCCGGTCGCGCAGCAGCGGGTCCGGCATCTCTTCGGCGGGCAGTTCGGTCCGGTCGCCCGCCACCCAGGCCGCGAAGCGCCGGCCGGCATCGGAGGTGAGGCCGGAGGCGTCGACCTCCCCGCAGTCCGCCGGCAGCCGCAGCAGCGCCTGGTGGAAGTCCGCCTCCAGCGGGACCCAGCCCTCTGATTCGCCTTCCCGCAGCCGGTCCGCCAGCACCCGCGGGTCGACGATCCCGTTCGCCGCGGTCGGGATCGCCACCAGCGGCGGCAGATCGGTCAGGCCCAGGGCGGCGGCGATCTCGGCGGCGCGCAGGATCAGGAAGTCGGCCGGTGAGGTCCGGCTCCGCACCGACGCATAGCCGGTCCGCTGCATGCGCACCCGGGGCCACAGCTGGTGCACGCTCGCCCGGTGCGGCTTCCGCTTCGCCTGGGTGCCGGACCCGGCCGCGGCTTCGGCGAGCCGGAACAGGGCGACACGCGGCGTGTGCGGGAAGTTCTCCAGATTCCATTCCCACCCCGGCCGTTGCCGCTCGACGACCGGCGCCACAGCCTCCGCGAGCTTGTCCGCGTCGGTCCGGGCGAACGCGGCGAACGCCTCCAGGACCCGCTCGAAGACCATCGCCTCGACCGGGTCGCCGTGCATCAGCGCCGCGACCTCCTCGGCCAGCTCGGCCGGCGACCCGATCGGCGGCGGCAGCGGGCGCGGCTCGAACGGCGTGACGTCCGGGTATCCGACGTCGAAGGTCGCGGAGCCCCGCTCCACGCCGAGCACGTCGGCCAGCTTCGCGGCGAGGTCCGGCGCGAGATGGACCTCGGCCTCGGCCGCCAGCCGCCGCCGGTCGCCCTCCCCCAGCGCCTCGGCCCGCTTGCCGATCAGCTTCACCGCGCGCTCCTGCAGATCGGCGCCCGGCGCGCCGAAGGCGGTGGCGAGGTGCCCGGTGATCTCGACGATCCGGTCCGGGTGCTCGGCGGCCAGCGCGTCGAGCCAGCCGAGCGTGGTCTTCACGACGTTCTTCTCCGGCCGCGTCACCGCGACCGATGCCGCCTCCAGAGCGAGTTCGAGGTCGACGAGTCCGGCGTCGCAGACCTTCTTCACCGATCCCAGGAATACCCGCGCGACGGTGCCGCTCTGCGAGGACAGCAGGCTGATACAGCTGGAGACGCGCGCGACGATCTCGTCATCGGTCGGCGCCAGGCTGGTCCAGAACCCCAGGTGGCCCTGCACCGCGCCGAGGCGGCCGCCGCGCAGCAGCCGGCGGACGCAGGCGTCCAGCACCTCGGCCCGCGGGGCCTTGCCCTGCTCGACCGCCGCCTGGGCGAACTTCCGGAACGAGGACCACTCGGCGAACAGGTCGTCGTTCTCGTCGTCGTCGAACGTCAGCGGCAGCAACTCGGCCAGACGCGGTTCCGCCAGGAACGTCTCGCGCTCCTGGTCCCGGGAGTGGCCCCACCGGTGCCGCACCGCCCAGGCCCGCACGTACCCCGGCGTCGCGGCCGGCACCGCCCCGGCGGCGTCGGCGACGATGTCGACCAGTGGCAGCAGATCGTTCGCGTCGAGCACCGCCGACAGCTCGTCGGCCAGCTCGGGCAGCCACTCCGGGGCGCGGTCGGCCAGCACCCGCCGGATCGCGTCGGGCGCGATGTCCAGGCCGTTCTGCCGCTGGACCGTCCGCAGGTACTTCGCGATCGCCGGCGCGTTCGCCAGCACCGCCATCGCGGCCGGGATCTGGGTCCGGGCGGAGCGGCGCTGGAGGTCGCGGAACCGGCTCCAGTCCTGGCTCTGGCCGGAGTCCCGGTACACCCGCCAGCTGAGCGTCTTCAACTGCGCGCGCAACGGCTTCACGAACGTGCGCCGCTCCTTCTCCGACATGCCCTGGAAGAACGCTGCGACAGCCGCGGCGTCACCGGACGCCAGCAGAGCGGTGAGGTGCTCGGCCGTGCCCGGCTCACCGGCTATGACCACCGTGCTCATCGCGCCGCCACCGCTTCCTCGTCCGCCGTGCTCTCGTCCCAGACGTCGGCCGAACCGCGCTCGCCACGACGATAGGCGTCCGCCGCGAGGATGTGTTTGCACGGCCCCCGCCCTCCCTGATACTTCGCATACCACTGACACGTGCAGGACAGCCCGCCGTCCGCGGCCTCGCGCACCCGCTGCACGTGGTCCTCGACGGTGATGGTCGCGATGCCGGCGTCCCACGCCACGGCGCCGGCGTCGAGCAGGTCGCGCGCGGCGCGCAGCCGCGGGTTCTGCCGGGCGGCGCGCTCGGCGTCGTAAGGCAGCTCGCGGTGGAAGTAGGAGGCGTCGGCGTGGTCGTAGCCGACGCGCCCGGCGGTGCCGAGCTGGGTCAGCGCCGCGCGCACCCGGGCCACCGGCAGGCCGGACTCCTCGGCCAGCCGGTCCGGCTCCACCCGCGCGTCGAAGGCCAGCAGGGCGCTGACGGTCTCGGCGTCGTCGATCACCTCGTCACCGGCCAGCGCGGACAGCACCGCACCCTCCCCGGAGAAGCCACGGGTGATCTCCGGCGACAGGGTCAGCACCAGGCGCATGCCCGGCAGGTCCAGCTGCCAGACCGAGGCGACCGGTCCGGCGCCGCGGGCCACGTTCGGACCGTAGACGCGCAGCGCGCCGCCGAAGCGCAGCAGCGGAAGCAGCTCCTTGAGACGCTGGGGGCCGGCCAGGCAGACCGCGCCGGGGCCGGGCGTGGCCGCCAGCCGCAGCGTCCGGCCGGCCGGGACCAGCCACTGCACACCGCGCGGGGCGCTGGGCAGGCTCCGCAGGAAGCGCGCGGCGTCGGCGGCCCGCAGCTCGGCACGCAGGTCGTAGCCGGAGGTGACGGCCTGCACCTCGGCGAAGCCGCGCAGCCAGCGGGCCGGCAACGGCACCTTCCGCTCCACCACGGTGCCGTCGAAGGTGGTGGCCTCCAGTCCCTCAGGCCCCACCTCAAGTTTCAACGGGTCGCCGCCACGCACCCGGGCCAGGGCCAGCCGCAGCTCGTTGTTGACGTCCACGTTGGTGGTGCCGCGGTCCAGGGCGAGGCCGTCCATGCCGGACTCCAGGACGTCCAGCCGGGCGTAGACACCACAGCAGCCGGAGAAGGACTCGAACCGCAGCCGGTCGCCGTTGCAGGTCACGACCGGGTCGCGCAGCGCCGCCAGGTTCGGCCGCCAGTAGCGGGCCTGCGCCACGTTCGCGACGCCGAGCAGCGCGGCCGCCGCCGGCTCGGCTTCGCCCAGGAAGCCGGAGAAGAAGCGCGGGTGCGCGGCCGGGCCGGCGGTGGTCGTGCCGCCGGAGGTCTGGAGGTCCAGGAGGCCGTCGGGGCCGAGGGAGGACGCCCGGACATAGCCGTACATTTGGGCGGTGGAAGTCATGCTTTGAAGGTAGCGTCGGACACCGACAAGGACGGGGAGGGGATAATCTCGACCATCGAGACCTGTGCGTCCATCGTTCGCGCGAGGGCGATCATCACGGGGATCGGGCATTCTTGCGCTTTGCCGGCCGCCGACCGAGAAAGGAGCCCGCGTGACCGTGGAGTCCGCCTGGAATCGCAGCGTCCTGCGCACCAACAACGAGCGGCTCCTGCTCGACCGGCTGCGGGCCGACGGTGCCACGTCCCGTGCCGAGCTCGCCCGCCTCACGGGGCTGTCCAAGCCGACGGTCTCGACCGCGCTGGGACGTCTGGAGCACGGCGGCCTGGTCCGCGAGATCGGCAAGCAGGCGGTGGCCGGGCGCGGGCGCTCGCCGGTGCTGTACGAGGCCGACCCGACCGCCGGGTACGCGTTCGGCGTGGACGTGGGGCGAAGCTGGATCCGGGTGGGGCTGGCGGATCTGGACGGGACCGTCGTGGCCCGCGTCGACGAGCCGAACACGGCCGCCGACGCGGACGGGATCGTGGACGCGATCGTGGCGCAGGCGCGGCGGGTGTGCGCCGAGGCCGGGGTCGAGCGGTCCAGGGTGCTGCACGCGGTCGTCGGGAGCCCGGGTGTCATCGACACGGCGACGAACGAGCTTCGCTATGCGGTGAACCTGCCGGGCTGGGGGCGGCGCGAGGTGACGGACCGGTTGGCGGAGTCGCTCGGCACCGGTCTGGAGCTGCTGAACGATGCGAATCTCGCGGCGTTGGGCGAGTACGCGGCCGGGGCGGGGCGGGGGCGGCGCCTGTTCGTGTATCTGCTGGTCGGTACCGGTTTGGGCGCGGGCATCGTGCTGGACGGGCGGTTGTTTCCCGGGGCGCGTGGAGCGGCCGGTGAGATCGGGTACCTGCCCTATGGGACGCCGCAGAGCGAGGGCGGTCGGGAGGACCGTGGAGCTCGCGGAAGACACGAAGGACACGAAGGACACGAAGAGCGCGGGAGCCGCGAAGGGCGTGCGGACCACGCCAGCTCGCGAGGGCTGTTGGAGGACGCGGCGGCAGCCGACTCGATCGTCGCCGCGGCGCGTGCACTCGGGCTCGCGGACACCGCGTCCGCGAAGCAGGTCTTCCTGGCCGCTCGCGCCGGCAGCGAGACCGCTCTCGAAGTCGTGCGACGCGAAGCCGAGCGGCTGGCTCTCGCCGTCGCCGCGATCTCAGCTGTCATCGACCCCGAGCTCGTCGTCCTCGGCGGCGGGATCGGCGACAGCGCCGATCTGCTGCTGGACCCGCTGCGGGAGGCGCTGGAGCGGATGACGCCGCTGGTGCCGGAGCTCGCGGCGTCGGAGTTGGGGGCGAACGCCGTGCTGCAGGGCGCTCTGGCTTCGGGGGTGGGGACGGTGCGGCGGCTGGTGTTCGAGGCTTGGCAGGGAGCGCAGGAGCCGACGGGCGTCGAGGGATAGGCCGGTCATCGAACAGGTGGCGGCGAGACGCCGGCCAGGCTGCCCTCGCCGAAAACAGCAGGGCCCGGGCCTGAGCCCGGACCCCGCCTCACAAGACCCCGCACCGCATCGAGCGACGGTGTGCCGGACTCAGCCGGCCACCCCCACCGACGCTCGTTGCGCCACATGGCACGCGGCCTCATGTCCTGGTGTCAGTTCCGCCAGCTTCGGCGTGACCTCGTGGCAGATCGGTTCCGCCAGAGGGCAGCGGTCGCGGAAGCGGCAGCCGGCGGGTGGGTTGACCACCTTGGGCGGCTCCGTCTTCGCGGTTTCCACGTCCACTGACAGGGGTGCGCGGGGGTCCGGGACCGCTGAAAGCAGGAGCTGTGTGTACGGGTGCTTCGGTTCCTGGAGGACGTCCTCGGTCGGGCCGGCTTCCACGATGTGACCGCCGTACATCACCATCACGCGGTCGCAGACGTAGCGGGCACTCGCGATGTCGTGGGTGATGTAGAGGAATGACACGCCTTCGCTCTCGCGGAGGTCCGCCATGACGTTCAGGAGGCCGATGCGGATCGACACGTCCAGCATCGATACCGGTTCGTCGGCCAGGATCAGCTTCGGGCGGTAGGCGAGGGCTTGGGCGAAGCCGATGCGTTGGCGTTGGCCGCCGGAGAGTTCGTACGGGTAGCGCTGCAGGATCTCCGCTGCCGGGTTCAGGCCCACGGCCTCCACGACGCGTTCGGCTTCGGCGGTGCGCTCGGACGCCGACAGTTCTGTGCGGTGCAGTTTCAGACCGCGCAAGATGCCGTGGGAGACGCGGTACGCCGGGTTCAGGGAAGCGAACGGGTCCTGGAAGACCATCGGGACCTCGCCGCGATAGGCGAGCTGTTCCTTGCGTCCCCGCAGGGAGCTCAGGGACTTGCCCTCGAAGTGGATCTCGCCGGAGGTGGGCTTGTAGACCTGGGCCAGGAGGCGGGCGATGGTGGACTTGCCGCTGCCGGACTCGCCGACCAGGGCGACGATCTCGCGGCGGTTGATGTGGAGGTTCACCTCGTCCACGGCGTGCAGGGTGTTGCGGGAGAGACCGCCGCCGATCTTGAAGTGGCGGGTCAGGTTCACGGTGCGCAGCAGCTCGCCGCCGGCGGGATTGTTCTGGTCGCTCACGACTCGATCTCCACCTTCACGAACGCCGGGTCGTGCAGCAGGCAGCGGGCCTGTGCCGAACCGGCCTGGTACAGCTCCGGCTCGTCCGTCCGGCAGCGGTCCATCGCCACCGGGCAGCGGGGGTGGAAGCGGCATCCCGTCGGTGGCTTGGCCAGGTTCGGGGGTGCGCCGGGGATGCCGGTCAGCCGCTTCTTCTCGCCGCGGATCGAAGGGAAGGCGTCCAGCAGGCCCTTGCTGTAGGGGTGGGCCGGGGCGTCGAAGACGCCGCGGGTGGTGCCCAGTTCGACGACCTGGCCCGCGTACATCACCATCAGGCGGTCCGAGAAGTGGCTGACCAGGGACATGTCGTGGGTCACGAAGATCACCGCGAAGCCGAGCTGGCGTTGCAGCTCCTTGATCTGCGCCATCAGGGAGCGCTGCGCCACCACGTCCAGGGCGGAGGTGGGCTCGTCCATGACGATCAGGTCGGGGGTGAACAGCAGGGCCATGGCGATCATCGCCCGCTGGCGCATGCCGCCGGAGAGCTGGTGCGGGTACGACTTCAGGTGCACCGGGTCGATGCCGACCAGGCCCAGGACCTCGGCCGAGCGGACCCGGATCTCGGTGTCGGACCACTTGGCGTGCGCCCTGATCGCGTCCTTGAACTGGTGGCCGATGGTGTGGACCGGGTTCAGGGCGTTCATCGCGCTCTGCATCACGACCGAGAAGTCCCGCCAGCGGAGCGCGTTCAGGCTCTTCGAGGTCAGGGCCACCAGGTTCTGGCCCTTGAACCACACCTCGCCGCCAGTGACCGAGGCCGGGGGGTTCAGCAGCTGCGCGATGCCGAACAGCATCGTCGACTTGCCGCAGCCGGACTCGCCCACCACGCCCAGGAACTCGCCCGGGGCGAGGGTCAGGTCCACGCCGGCCACCGCCGGGACCGGGCCGGAGGGCGTCGCGTACTCCACCCGCAGGCCGCGGACCTCGAGCAGGGCGTCCGGATTCGTCGGTTCCAGCATCGGCTCACTCACCCCCAGCCGGTCCGGGGACGACGGCCGGTGCCGGCCGGAGCCGGTTGCCGAGCTTCTTGACACGCTGCCTCCTCACCGGCCGCAGGGCCGGGTTGCTGATCTCGTCGAAGGCGTAGTTCATCAGGGCGAAGGCGACGCCCAGCGCCGCGATGCCCAGGGCCGGCGCGATGGCCCACCACTCCGCGCCGTTCTCCAGCGCGGACTGCGAGTCGGCCCAGTAGAGCATCGTGCCCCAGCTGTCCGAGTTCGGGTCGCCCAGGCCCAGGAACTGCAGGCCGGCCGCGTTCAGGACGGAGAAGAGCGCCGCGCCCAGGAAGTTGGCGATGATCAGGGAGATCATCGTCGGGAGCATCTCGAAGACGATGATGTAGGAGCGGCGCTCGCCGCGGACGCGGGCGGACTCCAGGAAGTCGCGGTTGCGCAGCGACAGGGCCTGGGCGCGCATCTGGTTGGCGCCGTAGGACCAGCCGGTGACCACCAGGACGGAGATCATGACCGTCAGGGTCGGCCTGCCGGAGTACGCCGAGAGCACGATCACCAGCGGGAAAGTGGGGATGACCAGGACCACGTTGGTGACGAAGGAGATCACGTCGTCCGCGACGCCCCCGAGGTAGGCCGCGGAGACGCCGACCAGCACCGAGATGATCGTGGCCAGACCACCGGCGACGACCGCGATGATCAGCGGCTCGCGGGAGCCGTAGACGAACAGCGCCCACACGTCCTGGCCCAGCGAGGTGGTGCCGAGCCAGTGCTCGCCGGACGGGGGCAGGCGCGGCATGAACCTGGCCGGCGCCGTCGGGTCGTCGACGTCGGTGAACAACGCCGGGAACAGCGCCATCACCAGCAGCACCAGGAACAGCCCGAAGCCGAAGTTGGCCTTGCGGTTGGACAGGAACGAGCGCCACACGCCGCCCCCGCGCTTCTTGGCGCGGAGGGGCACGACCGGGGCGTCCGCCGGCTGCGACAGCAGGGTCGTCATCAGGTCCTCACCCCTTCGCCCGGGTGCGCGGGTCGAGCCACACCGTGAGCAGGTCGCACACCAGGATCGCGCCCAGCACCGCGACCGTGAACAGCAGGAACAGGGCCTGCATCATCGGGTAGTCGATGCTGTTGACCGCGTTGTAGAGCTGGTAGCCCAGCCCCGGGTAGTTGAAGATCTTCTCCACCAGGATGGCGCCGGTGAGCACGAACCCGATCGACATCGCGAAGCCGGACAGGTTCGGCAGGAACGCGTTGCGGGCGGCGTAGTTGTACATCACCTTGCGGTCGGACAGGCCCTTGGCCCGGCCCATCCGGATGTAGTCCTCGGCCAGCGTGGTGATCATGTTGTTCCGCATGGTCAGCACCCAGCCGCCGATCGAGGTGATCAGCAGGGTGGCGGCCGGCAGGACCGCGTGCTGGAGCACGCTGCCGACGAAACCGGGCGACCAGCCGGGCACGATCGTGTTGTCGTAGTTGAACGACCCGGGCAGCCAGGTGTTGTCGATCGTGAAGAACAGGATCAGGAACAGGCCGACCACGAAGTAGGGCAGGGCCGAGGTGACGACGAAGACCGACGGCAGCACCGAGTCGACCACGCCGCCCCGGCGCCAGGCCGCGACCGTGCCGATCAGCGAGCCGATGACGAACGCCAGCACCGTGGTGAGGCCGACCAGGCCCAGGGTCCAGGGCAGCGACTGGCCGATCATCTTGGACACCGGCTGGCCCAGCGAGCTGCCGCCGGTGGAGACGCCGAAGTTGCCGGTGAGCATCTTGCCCAGGTAGTCCCAGTACTGGCTGAAGATGTCGGCGTCCGGCTTGAAGCCGTAGGAGGCCAGGATCTGCTTCAGCTGCGCGTCCGGGACCTTGCCGCGGGTGGCGGCGCGCAGCGAGTTGATCGGGCTGCCGGGCATGAAGTGTGGCAGGAAGAAGTTCAGCGTGAGAGCGGCCCAGAGGGTGAGAAGGAAGAACCCTAGTCGGCGCAGAAGATATCTCAACCCTCTGTCCTTTCGTCTGACTGGCACGGAGATGGGGTGGCACCCGGGGTACGGTTCCGGGCGCCACCCGGATCCCTCAGGGGATCGTCAATGCGGCTTGGCTACTGCGCCGACTTCGCGTACACGTTGAGCAGCACCTGCTCGTTGTCCGGGAAGTTGTACGCCGCCGGCTGCGCGTACGGGTTGTCGGCGGTCGGCCAGCCGCCGAAGTCCTTGGTGTTGTACTGGAACCAGTCCACGGACTCGGTCACGGGGATGATCGGGACGTCCTTGAGCATGTAGCCCTCGATCTTCTTGATGATGCCGAGCTGGTCGTCGGCGGAGGCGGTGGCGTAGTTGTCGAGCAGCGTGTCCACCTCCTTGTTCTGGTAGCGCTCGAAGTTGCCGGCCGAGGCGGACTGGCCGATCGGCGCGGTGTTCGCCGAGTGCAGCCACTCGCGCAGCTCGAAGTACGGCGTCGGGCCGCCCGCCGGCTGGCCGACGTAGGCCAGGTCGTAGTCGCCCTTGTAGAGCTTGTCGTCGTAGGTCTGCATGGTCAGGGAGCTCTCGGTCAGGTTGATGCCGATGCCCTTGAGCTCGTCCTTGATGACCGCGATCGAAGCGTCCCAGTCGGTGTAGCCCTGGACCGAGATGACCGTCAGGTTCAGCGGGTTCGAGGTCGAGTACCCGGCGGTCTGCAGCGCCGCCTTGGCCTTCTCCAGGTCCGGCTTGTCGAACCCGGCCGCGGAGATCGCCGCGGTGTCGTTGTACTTGTCGAAGGTCGGGGTGACGATGCCGCTCTGGTTGGCCGGTGGCTGCTGACCGTCCTCACCGATCGCCGAGACCTTCGCCTTGTCGATCGCGTAGGCCAGGGCCTGGCGCACGCCGAGCTGGCTGGTGGCCTTGTGCGAGGGATCCAGGTTCGGCACCAGCGCCACGTTCAGGACCGGCGGCGACCAGGTGTGGTTGTCCTGCGACTTGTTCAGGTAGAAGGACTTGATGCCGGTGATGAACTGCGAGCCCCACTGCGCCTTGCCGCTGGCCAGGTCCTGGTTCGCCGGCTGGTTGTCCAGGTAGGCCGGGTACTCGACGGTGGTGACGTAGGGCTTGCCCGGCTGCCAGTAGTTCGGGTTCGCCTTGTACTCCATGTTGTTCGGCGTGCACTTGACCGTGTACGGGCCCGAACCCACCGGGTTCGCGTTGGTCCAGGTGTCCGGCTTCGACGCCGCGTCGCCGGTGGACCAGATGTGCTTGGGCACGATCGTGACCAGGTTGGCGAACTGGTAGAAGTACACCTGCGCGTTCTGCTTGAACGTCAGCGTGACCTGGTTGCCGGTGGCCTTGACGTCGGTGAGGCCGGCGCCGCTCCACAGCGTGTAGAGGTCGGTGGCCGGCGTCTGCTTCATGAGCTGGAAGGTGAACGCCACGTCGTCGGCGGTCAGCGCCTGGCCGTCGCTCCACTTCACCCCGTCGCGGATGGTGAAGGTGATCTGCGTCTTGTCGGCGTTCCAGGTGTAGGAGGACGCCAGCATCGGCGTCTCCTTGGCGTTCTGCAGCGTGTTGACGTAGACCAGCGGCTCGTAGATGAACCCGTTGGCCTCGACGTTGTTGGACGCGTTGAACGGGTTGAACGCGCACGGCCAGGTCTGGCCCTGCTCGTTCGAGATGGTGAGCGTGCCGCCCTGCTTGTAGGTCTTGGCGGACGTGGAGGACGACGAGCCGCCGGAACCGGTGCTCGCCGAGGAGCCGCCGCTGCCGCCGGAGGCGTTGTCGGTGGTGTGCTTGGTGCTGGAGCACGCGCTGGCGGCCAGGCCTATGGAGACGGCGACCGCGAGCAGCGACGACTTGCTGCGCCTCATGCTGGGTTTCCTTTCCGGTTCGCGGGATGTGGCGCCCGAGGGAGTCGTGCGGAGGTGGTGCTGTGGTGCGTTTCCTGCGGTGGTGCGGCTGGTGCGAAATCCCCGATCGTCACAGAGGATCGGGCCGGTGTCATCAGAGGGCTGTTGAGGGTTGAGGGCGGGCCGCGGCGCGCGCGAGGGTGAGCGCGCCGGCCAGCGGGGCGTCGAACGGGAACGCGGCCTGCACCAGCTCCGGGGGGAACGGCACGGCGGCGTCGAGGGCGCGGCGCAGGGGGCCGTGCAGGGCGGCCCAGGACCGGACCATCCCGCCGCCGACCGCGATCCGCGCGGGATCGAGGGCGATGGCGAGGTTGACCAGGTGGAAGGCCAGCTCGTCGGCGAACTCCTTGAGCGCCGAGGCGGCCCGCTCGTCGTGCCCGGCCGCGGCGAACAGGTCCTGGGCGCCCGTGGCGTCCGGGAACAGTTCCTTGGCCCGGGCCAGCAACCCGATGCCGCTGACCCCGTCCTCCAGGATCGAGCGCTTCCCGGTGGGGGCGCCGACGTCGGCGACGGAGCGGAGGTTGTAGCCGATCTCGCCCGAGGCGCCGTTGCGCCCGGCGACGACCTCGCCGCCGGCGACCAGCGCGACCGCGAGGCCGGTGCCGAGGTTGAGGTAGAGACCCGGGTCGGCGTCCTTCAGGGCGCCCTCCACGGCCTCGACCCGTGCCGCCGCCTTCACGTCCGTCTCGACCCGGATCTCGGAGTCGGGGAACGCGGCCCGTACTTCCCGGGCCAGCGCCAGATCGGCCCACCCGGGGATGTTCGGGGCCAGATCCACACCGGCCTCCCGCGGGATGCCGATGGTCGACACGCCCACCGCGAGCGGCTCCCGCCCCGGGGCCACCCGGTCCAGCAGGGCGCGGGCGGCGCGGAGCCCCCGGGCCAGGGAGGCCTTGCCGCCTTCGGCGGCGTGCGTGGGAACGGTGGCGGTGCCGAGACGGAGGCCGGTGGCGGCCTCGGCCACGGCCATCGCGGTCTTCGTGCCGCCGAAGTCGATCCCCAGCACTACAGGCGTGTTCAAGCGCCCTCCCTTAGCCGGCTTCTTCGCTGTGAGTTCTGCGGTGGTGCGGTGATGCGGGGTGGTGCGGGGTGGTGCGGTGAGCTGTGGTGCTCGGTGGTGCGAGTTCGTCAGTAAAGTAAACTAAATATTGCGCGCGGGGAAGGGGTTGGGTGGCGCGAGACGATAACGGCTCGGCAACGGTGCGGCGGCGCCGAAAACGCCGGCGGGGCCCCCGGAGAACCGGGGGCGCCGCCGGCGCCCTGCTTGAATCAGTTCCTTGTGTTACGAGCCCAGCGCCGGCACCAGCTTCGCCGCGTCCGGCGTCCCGAGGCCGGTGATCGGGTCCCAGCCCTGGGTGGCGGGGTAGCCGGGCACCGTGTCCGAGGCGGTGTTGTTGCCGGTGGTCACGTCGAAGAAGTACGTGCCGTAGTCCGGCCCGTCGGCCAGCGCGTACAGCTTCGGCTGGATGAGGCCGAGGTCGTGGCCCGCCATCTGGTCGGCGATCGCCACCAGGCCGGCCCACTGCGGGCTGGACGAGGAGGTGCCGCCGATGATGTACCAGCTGCCGTCGTTGACGTTCGAGCCGCCGTTGTCGCCGGGGGCGGTGTCGTAGACCAGGACCCCGGTGGCGGCGGAGGCCTGGTAGCCGATGTCCGGCACGCCGCGCATGGAGCCGATCGGGGTGGAGCCGGCGGGCAGTGCGTCCTGGTACGACGGGCGGGCGAAGTCCTGGCTGTAGCCGCCGCCGGAGAAGGTCCAGCCCACCTCACGCTGGCCGGGGAACTTCGGGCACAGGCCGCCGGCGCTGGTGCTGTCCACGGTGGTGCCGGTGGCGCCGTCGGTGCAGAGGTAGGTGCCGCCGACGGACAGCACCAGGGGGTCGGAGGCCGGCCAGCCGACGCTCGCCGAATCCAGGGCCGCCGGGTTCTTGATCGGCGTCTTGGCGTTGTTGGCGGTGCCGTTGTCGCCCGAGGAGGCCAGGAAGGTCACGCCGCTCTGGGTTCCGGAGACGAAGGCGTGGCGCAGGTTCTCCAGGGAGGCGGTGCCGTTGTGGAAGTCCGGCTCGGCGGTGCCGAAGGACTGGGACACGACGTCCGCCAGGTGGTGGTCCACCAGGAACTGTTCGGCGTCCATCATCTGCGGCAGGCCCTGCACGCCCTGGGTCTCGGCGACGTTGGTCGTCATCAGGATGATGTCGGCGCCGGGAGCCGTGGCGTGCGCCCACTGCGTGTCGAGCGCCACCTCCAGGGCCCAGGCGTTGGACGCCTGCTGGCCGGTGCCCTGGGACTTGGACGGGGGCTGCTTGACGGGGCGCTGGCCGTCCCAGCGGTCCCACTCGAAGGTGGGCATGCCCGGCTTGCACTCGACGTCCGGCATGCCGCACATGAGCGGCAGGCCGAACTGCTTGCTGTAGTTCTCCAGGTCGCTCGCGACCGTGTCGTAGCCGAAGGAGTCGATGATCGCGATCGTCTTGCCGTGCCCGTCGTTGCCGGCGGCCAGCAGCGGGGTGATGTCGTACGAGGCCTGCATCGACGCCGGGGTGAAGCAGCGGCGGCCGACGGCGGCGCACGCGGCCTGGGTCGGCGCGGTGACGCCGGTGGCGACCTGTACCGCGTCCTGTGCGTGCGGGTGCACGGCCGGGTAGGCCGCGCCGGCGGTGGACGCGGACCCGCTCAGGGCGAACGCCGCGCCGGCGGCGGCCGTCACGGCCGCGACCAGCAGACGGCGGGCCGGACTCCTGGTGAGTGAATAAGACACTCGGTGATCCTCCTGACGCTAAGGGCTAAGGGATGTGGCACCTGTTGCGCATCGACGAGGACGCGGGGCAGCGCGACGTGGCCGCGCACCGATCGGGTGCTGGCCGCGGGCGCCGATCCGGGTGGCAGGATCACCGTCGGCCACTCAATCAAGCGGTTTCCGCCGATCACGTCAAGGGTGCGGGCCTTGTCGGTGGTCGGGACTAGCGTGAAACCGCCAGCCACCGAACGGGGCCGCGGACGTCAGGAGGGGCCGTGTACCGCCAAGGAGATGTGTTGATCGTGCCGGTCACGGAGACCGCGGTCCCGGAGGAGATGCGCGCCTCCGGTCCGAAGCGCCGGGCGCCGCGCGAGCCGATGGTGCTGGCCCTAGGGGAAAGCACCGGGCACGCCCACGCCGTGCTGGCGTCCCATGACGACGGCGACTTCTACCCGGCGCCGACCGAGAGCGAGCCGGCATTCCTCTTCCTGCCCCGCGGCGGGAAGGTGGTGCACGAGGAGCACGGCACCATCCCGCTGCCGGAGGGCTGGTTCCGCGTCGTCCGCCAGCGCGAGTACGAGCCGGCCGCGCTGCGCTCGTTCCGGGTGGTGGCGGACTGATGGCGGGCATAGAGAGCCCTGAGACGCACCCGGACCTCACCGCCGACGGCGTGGTCGCGATCGCCGCGGCCACCGCTCGGGAGTGGCGGTCGATCGCCCTGTCCACGGACGCCGCGGACCGGGAGGCCGCCGAGCAGGCGGCGCTCACGCTGTACGCCGAGGCGTTCCCGGACGCCGCGCCGGAGATCATCTGGTGCCGCTCCCCGCTGGAGGCGGCGCGGCTGGTGGCCGCCGCGGACGGCCGGTACGGCGCCCCGGCCCGGGACCGGATCCGGGACCTGGCGTGGTCGCAGGGCCGCGCGGAGCTGGTCGAGCGGTTCGGGCCGCGCGAGTTCGGCCGCGTGTGGCAGGCCGCCTGCGGCACCCTGGCGCCGCTTCTCAGTGGCCTGATCACACGGATCTCAGCGGGTGTCGAGGCGCGGGCCGCCGACCCGGCGGAACGCACCGCACTGCGGATCGCCTTGACGCACGCGGTGCACGGCCAGTTCGACGCCGCGTGGCTCCCCCTCTACGAGGCGGCGGGCATGGCCTGCGGACTCAGCCGGATGGCCCGGGCGGCCGGCTGGTGGTGGCCCTTCGAGCGCGCCGTGATCCTCACCGAGCGGCCGCTCGCGCTGCGCCTGGACGACCAGGAGCGACTGCACCACGGCGACGGTCCGGCGGTCGCCTACTCCGACGGCTTCGCCCTCTACTCCTGGCGCGGCACCGCGCTGGACCCGGCGTTCGGCGCCCGGCTGGCGGCCACCACCCCGGAGCTGATCCGCGCCGAGGAGAACGCCGAGCAGCGCCGGATGATGGTCGAGCACTACACCCCCGAGCGGTTCCTGAAGGAGTCCGGCGCCGAGCCGGTCCAGCAGGACGAGACCGGGAAGCTGTGGCGCATCGAGATGCCGGACGACGAGTCGATCGTGATGGTCGAGGTCGTGAACTCCTCCCCGGAGCCGGACGGCACGTTCAACGTGTACTTCCTGCGCGTGCCGCCGCACACCCGCACCGCCAAGGAGGGCGTGGCCTGGACCTTCGGCCTCAGCGAGGACCAGTACCGGCCGCTGGCGCAGACCTGATCCGGGACAGGACCCCGCCGGCGAACGTCTCGTAGAGTCCGAGCTCCGGCATGTGCACGTACCCGATGTGGCAGTCGCACTGCGCCAGGGGGCAGAGTCGCGGCCGGAGGGCGGCTCGGTAGGAGCCGTCGTACAGGTTGCCCAGACGCTCGGCGGGGTCCGTCCGCGGGACGAAGTGGCAGCGGTAGACCTCGCCGTCGCCGTTCACGGAGACGACCGTCTCCCCCGCGCGGCAGGCGCGGCCTCGCGAGGGATGCGGGAAGCGCGACACGGGGAACAGCGGGTCGATCCCGGTCCAGGGCGCGGCTTCATCGTCCGTGTAGGGGTGGCCTTCGGCCGCGTTGACCCAGAGATAGACGTCCGCGGGGAGGTCGGCGCGCAGCCGGCGGGCGGCGTCCAGGTGCTCGGGCAGGCCGACGATCCCGACGCTGAACCGGACGCCGCGCTCCCGAAGGTCGGTGCACCGGCCGAGGAAGCGGTCGTAGGGAACCTGGCCGGGGTGGTACGTGCACCAGAGAGCCAGAGAGCTGAGATCGGCGTCGGCGGTCCAGGCGGTGCGCGAGCTCAGGTTGGTCTGGATGGCGACTTCACCGACGTGGTCCAGGCGGCTGAGCGCGACCAGTGCCCGCCGGTACCACGACCGGGTCAGACCTTCGCCCCACGGGGTGAACAGGACGTTGATCCGGTCCGCGGCCTGGCCGGTCACCCAGGAGACGAACCGCTCCAGGGCTTCCCGGTCGGCGCGCAGCGTCTCCGGCGAATCGCGGCGCTTGGCGAAGGGGCAGTACCCGCAGTCGTAGTCGCAGCTGGCCAGCGGGCCACGGTAGAGGATCGACAGTTCCACGCGGCGGCTACTTGAGATCGTAGGCGCGCATCGCGGCCCTGACCGGCTCGGAGAAGAACAGCGGGCCGATCGCGTCGGACCACGCCAGGCCCTCGGCGGTGAGGCGGATGCGGTGGTCCGGCGTGACTTCCAGGAAGCCGCGGGCGGCCAGCCGCTCCAACTCCGCCCCGAACGGCTCGCAGGGCGGACTCGGCTCCATGCCCTCGGCTTGCAGCAGGGACTGGATCAGGAACCTGCGATCCTGCTCGTCCTGGTCGAGATGGATGCCGACTTCGGCGCGGCTGAAGTCCTCGGTGCCGACATAGTCGTCGATGATTCCGCGCACCTCCGACGCCGACACCGCGTAGTCGAAGGAGTAGTGCAGAGAAGCGGTATAAGAACGTGCTCCGCAGCCGAGGCCGATCATGCCGTCGGTCTGGCAGGCGTAGTCCTCACCGCCTTCGATGACCGGTGCGTCCAGGCGGCGGAACATCCGCATGGAGACCTGCTCGTAGCCGTGGTCCCGAAGGAAGTCACGGCTGGCGCGGTAGAGGCCCAGGCGCTGGGTGTCCCAAGCGGCGTCCCGGTCCAGGTTGAGGCGTCCCAGGCCGGTCAGGGGCCGCACATAGAGCGGATAGAGATAGATCTCTTCCGGGGTCCAGCGCAGTGCGGTCGCCAGAGAGGCAAGCCAGCTGTCGCGGCTTTGTCCCTCGATACCGTAGATGAGATCGATGTTCAGAACAGGGATCTCAGCGGCACGGATCGCGTCCAGGGCCGCGAAGACGTCGGCCGGCTTCTGCGGCCGGACCGCCGAGCGGGCCTCGCCGTCGTCGAAGCTCTGGACGCCCAGGCTGAGGCGGGTGGTGCCACGCTCGGCCAGCACAGCCAGCCGGTCCGGTGTCGCCGTGGCCGGGGACGCCTCGACCGACAACGGGATGGTCCCCAGGCCGACGCCCATCACCTTCGAAGCGATGTCGAAGAGCCGCGACAGCTCATCGGGGCTCAGATAAGTAGGAGTTCCGCCGCCGATCGCCGCGTTGGCGAAGTGCGGTTCGGGGCCGGAGGCGTCCAAAGCGGCACGCACGGCGACCGCCTGCCGTTCGAGCGCGTCGAGGTAGTTCTCGGTCAAGGATGCGGGAGCGCCGGTGCGGGTGAAGAGGTTGCAGAACCCGCAGCGCACTTCGCAGAACGGGATGTGCGTATAGAAGGACAAGGCGTGGCGCGGTTCGCCGTGCCAGATGTCGGCCAGCAGCGGCTTCGGATCGAGCGGCCGATACGCGGTCTTGTGCGGGTACGCATATACATAGGCCTCGTAGGGACGATCCAGCATCAGCCCTCGTATCCCTTCGGCAGCACGAAATCCGCATACGGCACGGTCCACACCACGTCGTGGCCGATCCGGTGCCCGACGTGGCCGTCCTCGCCGTAGGCGGTGCCGTGGTCGGAACAGACGACGGTGAAGCAGGGACGGCGAGCGGCCATCGTGGTGAAGAGCCGACCGATCAACCCGTCGACGTAACGCAGGGCCGCCGCATGCGACGCGCGCGTGTCGCCGGCCTCCCGGGTGGCGCCGTCGAGATAGAACCAGTTCGGTTGGTGCAGTGCCGGGACGTTCACGAAGAGGAACAGGCGTTGTTCCGCAGGCAGGTCCGCCACCACGCGCTCGACGACGTCGAGCTGGTTGCCGAAGGCGTCCGGATCGGTGACACCGGTCCCCGGGCTCCAGTGCGCCTCGTCGAACATCCCCGGCAGTACCTGCCCGAGCCGGCTCTCCGGGTTGAAGAACCCCACTCCCCCGACGCACACGGTCCGGTATCCGGCCGCACGCAGACCGGCGACAAGGTCCGGCTCCTCGAAGACCCACGTGTCCGCCGCCGTGGTCTCGCTGCCGCCGAAACGCGCGGCGAACAACCGCGGATGCCGCCCCGGCGCGGCCGGCGTCGGCAAAAAGCCGGCGAAGAACGCCGCGTGCGCGGCGAACGTGAACGACCCCGGCGTGGACCGCCGCTCCCAGCCGTCCGGCAGCACCCGCGCGAGGTTCGGCAGCCGGCCGGCCGCCAGTTCCTCGGCCGCGACGTCGTGGCGCAGCGTGTCCAGCGTGACGAACAGGATGTCGTGCGTACCGACGACGTCGTTCATGTTCATGCGAAGCGGCCTATCAGTGAACGTACTTGAGCGCCGTAGGTGTCGACGCCCTCCCCGGCCGTACCCGGAAGTCCCATCAGGTTCGGCAGCAGGTCGCCGTAGGCGTTGACCTCGCCGATGTAGTCGTGGCCGTCGGCGCCCGGCAGGACGTCGATCCCCAGCGTGTGCACACCGGGAAAGCAGGCGGCGGTGGTCTCGGCGTGGCGGAGGATCGTGTGCCAGCGCTCGTCTCCGACCGCGTCCCGGAACCGGGCCAGGTCTCCTCGCCGTCCGCCCAGGTGCAGGTTCGTCATCGGATGCTCGCTCGTGCGCAGGACCGCGTGGGTGGCCGATCCGCCGACCGTGACGATGCGCAGGTCGCAGTCGCGGCCGTCCTGCTTGAGTTTCGGGATCCAGCGTTCTGCGTGCAGGCCGTCCGGCGCCAGGGCACGGAGCAGATCATCGATGTCCGCATCGCGGAGATAGGTACGGACGCGCAGCGAGTTGTAGAGCTCGATCCCTTGGTCGGTGCGCACCATCTCCACCGAGGTGACGGCGCGGCGGCGCGCGCCGCGCACGGTCAGCGCCACGACACCGGAGGCTGAGGATCCGTGCCGGATCTTGAGGAAGGCGGTCTCCGAGCCGTCGATCTCGGCCGCGCCGGGCACCGGGAGCCCGACGTCTGTCAGGAGCTCGTGGCACCGCAGTTTGTCGAAGGCGATGGCCACTTCCTCGTGGCGGAACAGGCTCACCGCGCCCGCTTCCTCGATCGCTCCCTGGAGTTTTCCGAGCGCTGCGGTGAAGCCCGCGTACCAGTCCCGCGTGCCCTCGACGCGGTACATGTCCACCGGCGCGGAGGAGCCTCGCAGCAGCCGCGTGACTTCGGCGTCCTCACCCGGGGAGTCGACCCGGACCACCTCGCCGCGGTGGAAGACGGCGTCGCCCCCCAGCACGTCGAGCCACGGCACGACCCGCGGCTCCGGCAGACCGGCGGCCCGGACCGCCTCGGCGAAGAGGCCGACGCGACGGTTGTCCGGGTTGCCGACCACCGCGAAGCGCGGGCTCATTCGGCCACCGCGATGTAGCGGCGGCCGCGCCGGTCCTCACGGTGCGGCTGGGACAGATCGATCTCGACGCCCGGCCAGGCCTGCCGCAGCCGCCCCTGCATCTCCTCGGAGAGGTAGTGGTGGTGCAGGTCGAGTCGGGCCAGGTGGCCGAGCGGCTGTCCGGCCAGGAGCGCGGCGGCCCCGGCGTCGCCGAGGGTGCCGAGCGAGAGATCCAGGGTCCTGAGTTGCGCGACCACCGGGGCATGGGCGACGGCCACGGCGAAGTCGTCCTGGACCACCGAGTCGCGCAGGCCGAGGTGCCGCAGGTTGGGCAGCCGGTCGCCGGCCAGGAGCCAGTCGATGTCGGCCGGCGTCGCGTGGCCGCCGTAGCCGGGGTGGCCGAAGTAGAACTCCAGGTGTTCCAGGGCCGGGAAGTCACATTCCGCGACGGCCCGCACGGTGGCCGGGTCGAGGCCGCCGGACTGGATCACGAGGGTGCAGAGGGAGTCGTGCTCGGCCGGGGCGATGATCGGCACGCCTATGCCCCCGACGACATCGGGGTCCGTGCCGCCCCGCACCCACAGTTGCTCCAGCCTCGGGTACGCCGCCAGCAACGGCGTGACCGGCTTCAGCGGGATGTACGAGACTTCGCACTGCTCCCGGATCAGTTCTCCGATGAACACCGCCCGCAGCGCTGGAAAGCGATCCGCGTGCGCACAGAGGAGTTCGACGACGGTGTCGTCCTCAGGTTCCGGCCACTCCGACCACAGCCCCGTCACCAAGGCCGCGACCCGTGTCGTGTCGACCCGCGCGAGGAAGCTCTCGAAGACGGTGTCGAAGTCGGACCGGTGCTCCTCGTCCCGGTCCTTCCCGCAGTCGATCCGCCAGGCCCGCGGCTCCGCTTCCGCGGAACCGTCGGGCAGCGGAGCGTCCGGGTCGACGGGGAAGTCGAGGATCTCCAGTCCGGCGAACTCGGTGATGTGCGCGTCGAAGCTCATGGCCGCTACTCGCTCACCGCGACGTACCGCCACACTTCGTCGTCGTCCCTTTCCTCCTCCTGCGGTTCCGAAAGGTCGACCTCGACCCCGGGCAAGGCGTCCAGCAGCCGCTGCCGCATCTCCTCGGAGAGGAAGTGGTGATGCAGATCGAGTTTCCTCAGATGCGTCAGCGGCTGCCCGGCCAGCAGCGCCGCCGCGCCCTCGTCGCCGAGCGTGCCCAGCGACAGGTCCAGGACCTCCAGCCGGGCGACGATCGGGGCGTGCGCGACGGCCGCGGCCGTCCGGTCGGCGTTCTCGTCGTCGCGCAGGCCGAGGTAGCGAAGCCGGGGGAAGTGCGCCCCGTCCAGGATCTCGGCCAGGTCCTCGACGCCTGAGCCGCCGAAGTACTCGCTGTCACCGAGGTAGAGCTCCAGATCGGTCAGTTCGGGGAAGTCCGAGGCGCCGACCGCGCGCACCACCTCCGGCGGCAGACCGCCGCTCTGGAACGTCAGCTCCCTGAGTTCCGGGTAGGCGCGCGCCTCCCACCCCAGGTTCTCGCTCCCGCGCACGCCGAACCGCGTCAGCTTCGGAAAGGCCCGCAACAGCGGCGTCAGGTCGCTCTGGTGGATCCACGAGATCTCGTGCTGATCCTGTTCGATGTCGCCGAGGAACAGCGCTCTCAGGTTCGGGAACCGGTCCGCCGCGGCGATCAGCGGCGCGAACATGTCGGCCGCGGTCTTGTCCATGTCCCGGTCGGTGAGCCAGTTGCCGATGATCAGCGCGGTCAGCGGGACGGTGTCCACGGTGCGCAGGAACGCGTCGAACAGGTCCGGGAACCCCGGCGAGTGCCAGTCCTGGCAGCCGACGCGCCAGGCCCAGGCGTCGACGTCGCCGGGGATCTCGCCGTGACCGGGCCAGTCGTCGAGGGTCCGGAACCCGGTGCGGGGCAGGTGGAACACCGGCAGCCCGCCCCAGACCTCGAGCCCCACGCACTCGCTGTTGATCACGGGATCCCCTCCGACCGGCTTGCTTTCCGACGGAGGTCTTTCTATCAGCCGCCTCCGACGGCTACTCGAACTCGGCGTCCCGCAACCGTACCGACAGCTCTGCCCGCCGCCGCAGCGCCTGGTCCAGCAGCACCCCGGCGACCGTCAGCCCGAGCACCACGGCCGCCACCGGCGCGGTCCAGCCCCAGCCGATGGAGCCGGTGGCCACCACCGAGGCACCCGGCCCGGACGCCGCCCCGCGGTCCAGCGGCCCCAGCATCGGGGACAGACCGGCGCCCATGCCCAGTCCGGCGGCCACCGCGAGGACCGCGATCGGCAACGGGACCAACGCGGCCACCAGGCGGCTGCGTCCCGCGCGCAGCCCGAAGACCTGCAACAGCAGCGCGCTGTCGCGGCTCACGGTCCGCGTCGCGGTCAGCAACTGCAACAGGCACAACGCGAAGTAGCCGACGCAGAGGGCTTCCACGAGGTGGAACACGTCCCGTGCCGCCGACACCCGGCCCTCGCCGTACGCCGCGGACCGCACCTGCTGAAGCGTCGTCACACGGTAGGACTTCGTGACGCCGGGCAGCGCGCGCAGCGCGTCCTCCGACATCGCCCCGGTGGCACCGGTGAACCAGGCGACGTTCGCCGGGCCCGGATCGACACCCTTCACCTGGCCCGCGGCCACGACGACGTAGTCGGTGCCGCCCCGGTCGACGACCGAGTCGGCGATCGGCACGTCCGCGACCGCCCCGAACACCGCCTTGAACGACCCGGCCGGCTCGGAGATCGACACCTGTCCCGTGAACAGCCCCGCCAGGCCCGGGGAGGCCAGCACCGAGACCGTGCCGTCGGCGGAGGGCGCCGTCGGCCAGCCGCCCTCCGGGAGCGCCGGCCCGCGCGCCGAAGCTCCGGACAACACTTCGGCCGCGGCCCGCCGGAACGCCTCCGGATCCACGGTGATGACGGCGATCGGCCGCGCCTCCGGAGTCCCCGAGGCCGAGATCTGCGCGATGCCGCCGAGTTCCACCCGCCCGGTGAGCACGCTCCGCACTCCCGGCACCTTGGCGGCGGCCGCGGCGAACCCGTCGGCGAACTGATACGCGTTCGGATCCTTCGTCGTCTGATCGGCCACCGACAGCGACCGGTCCGGCTCCGCGTCGATCCGTGCCGCGGCGCCGACCTGCCGGATCGTGTCGTCCCGCACCTTCTGCGCGACCGAGGCGTCGTAGCCGGCGGCGAACATCCCGGCGGCGACCACCACGACCAGCCCGGCCAGCGGCGCGGCGACCACGCGCACCCGGCGTCCGGACAGCGCGGCGGCCACGAAGCCGACCACGCTGCGCCGCCGGCCCAGCACCCGCACGGCGGGCCCGAACAGCGCCGGCACCAGCCGCACCGCGGCGATCCCGGCCGCGAAGGCGAGCAGCGCGGGCGCGGCGACGGCGATCCAGTCGATCGAGCCGTCGGGGTTCGCGGAGCCCTGGCCGCGGTAGATCGCCAGCGCGCCGCCGGCGGCCAGCAGCAGACCGGCGTCCCGCACCATCCGCCGGATCCGCGCGGTGTCCCCCAGCGCCTCGTGCCGCGCCGTGACGACGCGGTCGCCCTGCCGCAGCACGGACCAGCCGACGACGCCGAACGCCAGCAGCGTCACCAGGATCACGCCGGACCAGGCCGCCGGGTCGTGCAGCGTCCCGTGGCCGGTGCGGACCGCCAGGAGCGCACCGCCGAGACCGGACACCGCGACGACCGCCGCGATCTGCGTCGCGATCCGCAGCGCCAGCCGCACCGGCGAGGCGCCGCGCGCCTCGCACAGCGCGACCTCCCGCGCCCGCCGCAGCACCACGAGCCGCAGCATCAGGAACAACGCGGACAGCGCGCCGGCCGACAGCGCGCCGAGCACCACCGCCGCCAGCAGATGGCTGTCGGACTGGGTTTCGCGGACCTTCGCGGCCAGATCCTTCAGCCCGGTCTTCAGGGTGACGTCGCCCTTGAACTGGACGACGCCCAGCGTCGTCTGGTCCAGGGCCGGGCCCACACCCGCCAGGGCGCCGGGAGTCAGGCGCGCCGGATCGACGACGTAGTCGTAGGTCGTGGAGTACGCGCCGACGCGGATCAGGGACGTGATGAGCGCGACGACTTCGGGCCGGTTCACGAACACGTCCGCCTGCCACACCGTGGCCGTGGCGTCGCAGCCCTGGGCGCTCTCGCGCACGCACACCGGGACCCGGGCCGGCTCGGGGCGGTCGGCCACGTGCCACACCGGGTCCGAGGACGTGACGCCGGCGTTCGGCTCGTAGATCCCGGAGACCTTCGCCGACAGCGTCAGGGCCACGCCGATCCCGGCCCCGCCGGCGTCGGCACCGCCGGCGGTGTCGAGGCGCACCGTGCTGCCGACGCTCAGGCCGAGCCGGTCGGCGGTCGCCCGGGAGACCGCGATCGGCAGCGTCATGCTCATCGCGCGGGTGAAGCCCTCGGGACTCTTCTGGGTGATCTCGCCGGTCTCCACGCCGGGCGCCTCGCCGGCGACGTAGTGCACTTCGGCGTTCAGCTGCGGCGACCAGTCGACCCGGAGCCACGCCGGGGCGTCGAGTCCGGCCGGGGGGTCGACGACCGGCAGCGGGTGCGTGTACTGCCGGGTGATCACGGTCTCCGACACCAGCCGGTTCAGGGCGTCCGGCAGCGCGGCCAGGTTCGTGGCGGCGAGCTCGCCGAGGTCGTGCGCGTCCTTCGGATAGGCGGTGGCCACCCCTGCGCCCGGCCGCCCGGCCACCACCAGGTCCCGCTGCACGTACGAGGCCTGCGACACCAGGCTGTCCGCGCTCCAGGCGTCCGACTTCGCGACGTCGGCCGGGACCACGACGGCGGTGGCGGCGGTACCGGCCGCCAGCAGCGCCAGCGCGGCCAGCATCAGGCGCGCCGAGCCGAGTTCGGCGATCCAGCGCGGGGTTCTCAGCAGCCGGCTCATCGTCCGTCCTCCCCCAGGCGCAGGACGCTGCCGAGAGTCTGCTCGCGGCGGCCCAGCGACACCACCGCGACCAGCCCGAGCAGCAGCAGGGCGGCCGCCGCGCCGACCCCGGCCAGCGCCGGCAGGTCGACCACGGTCACCGGTTCGGGGATCGGCACCTGTCCGGAATCGGTGAGGATCAGCAAGGGCAGTTCCGATCTGATCGTGAGCACCGCCAGCGCGCCGCCGCCGACCATGCCGAGCACCACCAGCAGGAGGTTCTCGGCCAGCAGCATCACGGCGGTGCGGCGGCGGGACAGGCCGAGCGCGTTGAGCAGCGCCAGCTCGGTGGTGCGCTCGCGCAGCGCGATGACGGAGTGCAGCGCGAAGCCGATGAGGATGAACAGCAGCGCCGCGCCGGCCGCGATGACCAGCGTCAGCTTCATGCCGCCGCGGATCGGGTCGTCGCGGATGGCGGCGGCCGCGGTGGCGCGGTCGGTGACGACGCCGGCGCCCAGGCCGGCGACCCGCACGGACCGGAGCCCGTCGGCCAGGCGGCCGGGGCCGGTGCCGGAGGCGGTGGTGGACCACCACTCGGTCTCCTCGCCGACCGAGCCGGTGGCCAGGTCCGAGCGGCCGACGAGGCCGATCGGCACCACCAGCGCGTCGTCCTCGGCCGGGGCGTCGGCGTTGCGCTGGCCGATGCGGTGCGGGGCCGGCATCGCCCGCACCTCGCCGACGAAGTGCAGGCGCACCTCGGGGCCGAAGGCCTTGGTCTGGTAGGAGGACCCGACCTTCAGGCCCAGGGCGGCCAGCAGATGCGCGGACGCCAGCGCCGGGACGTCGGTCACCGCGGACGCCGAGCGCGCCAGGTCCAGGACGTGGGTGACCAGGGGCTGGCCCTGGGAGCTGTAGCCGGAGTACTCGGTGAAGTGCAGCAGGCCGTTCCCGGTCGGCGCGGTGACGTGGTAGTCCGCGCGCTGCGCGGCGGCGGCGCCGTCCGTGGACCCGCCGTCCGGCTCGGCGAACGGGCGCGGCTGGATTCCGGGCGGCAGCGTCGCGGGCCGGCCGTCGGCTGTCAGGTTGCTGACATTGACGGTCACCGTCTCGGCGTCCCCCGTGCCCCCGCCGGGTTCGCACCGCGTGTCGCGGGTGCCGTCGGCCTGGTAGTAACGGCATTCGGGCGCGTGGTAGCCGACTGAGAGTCCGGCGATCCTCACGGGGTAGGCGATCTTGCCCCCCTCGGCGTCGAGCTTGGCGGTCAGGGTGTGGACCTGCCCGTCCGCGGCCGGAACACCGCCGAAGTCCACCAGCGTGGGGACGCCGTAGGCGTCCACGACCTCGGCGACCACGCCGAGCGACCCCAAGGCGCTCGGCGCCCCGGCCTTGGCACCGGCGCCCTGATACGTGACGTCCAGGGTGAGCTTCGTCGGCGTGCCGGGCAGCGGGATGCCGCCGGACAGCCCGTGCTCGTCCCAGCCTTGGGCGGCCAGCGCGGCGGTGAGCTTCGGCCAGCTCTCGTCGGCCAGGTCCGAGCGGAGGTCCACGACCCCGTTCGAGCGGGCCGGGTCGACGCCGAGCACGTTGATGGGCAGCTGCTGGCGTCCGGAACCGAAGAACAGGCCCTCGCGCGTGGCGGCGAATCCCCGGCCGCTCCCGGGGACCGCGGCGAAGGCCCCGGACATGCCGAGGTGGCCGCCGGGGATGCCCGCGGCGCGCGTGTCGGTTCCGACCTGGTGGGCGGCCTGGTCGTCGGCGGACCGGTCCACGGAGGCGAGGAAGACGGTGGCCTGCGTCCCGACCGCGACCGCCATGATCAGCAGCGCCATCGGGGCGGCGTAGGTGCGCGCCATGCGCCCCACGCGCCAGCCGGCCAGGGCCAGCACGGCGGCGCGCCGGCGGGCGGCCAGGTACTCCAGCGGGCCGACGATCAACGGCAGCGCGCGCAGCAGCACCAACGATCCGGCCAGCAGAAGCACCGAGGGCGCCACCACCTGGGGCAGCGACAGGGCGCCGTCGCGCGCCGGGTCGTCGCCGAACCGGGTGAGCTCCCACAGCGCGCCGGCGCCGAGCAGCACCACGATCACGTCCGCGCCGGTGCGCTGCACGGCGGTGCGTACCTGCGAGCGGCTGCGTTCGCGCTTGACGCCGACGAAACTCGCCGAGGACGTGACCGGCACCATCGCCAGCAGCAGCAGGGTGGCGAGCGCGCCCAGCGCCACCACGACCCACAGGTCGGTGGAGATCGGGGCGGAGCTGTCGTGGGACGTGGCCCAGCGGCTGGAGCTCAGGCCGTGCTCGAGCTGCCGGGCGGCGAACGGCGCGACCGCGGCCGCCGGCAGGGTCAGCAGCAGCCCCTCGGCCAGTCCGACGCGCAGCAGCCCGCGGACCGAGGCGCCGCGGGCGCGCAGCAGGCCGTCGGACTCGCGGCGGTGTTCGCTGAGCAGCCGGGTGGTGAGGACCAGCGCCGTCAGCGCGAGCAGCGCCAGCTCGACCACCGGCAGCAGGTTCAGGCGGCTGCTGATCTTCAGGTTGCCGTCGATGCCCTGGGTCCGCGGCGCGAGCTGGTCCAGGACGGTGGCGTGGATGTTGCTGTCGACCGTCGCGGCGGCGTTCGGCAGCCAGGCGTCCAGCGGCGCCAGCCGGTCCTGCAGCCCGGCCGCGGCCCCGGTCCCGATGGTGCTGAAGTCCGGCGAGGCGATCACGCTCTCCTGCCGGATCTCCAGCTTCGCGCCGGTGGTGACGGTCGGGTCGACGAGCAGCGGGCCGAAGGTGGGCTGGTCCTCCTGGCCCTTGCCGGCCCCCTGATAGGACTCGGCCTGCCAGAACGCGGCGGTCTTGTCCGCCGGACGGTAGACGCCGACCACTTTGACGCGTTCCTTGGCACCGTCCATCCGGGCCGCGACGGCGAGCTCGTCGCCGACCTTCCAGTGGTTGGCGGTGGCCGCCACCTCCGGGATCACGGCCTCGAACTCGGTGCCGGCGGTGTCCTGGGTCCCGGGCTTCGCGTCGCCGGCCAGGGCCGCGGGCCACGCCCCGGCGACGAGCCGCGCGTTCTTCCGGGCGTCGGTCGCGCCCATGAAGTAGACCGAGTAGGCGGGCTTGGCGCCGGCCACACCGTACGGGGCGCTCGCGGACTCGTGCAGGATCGCGGTGTCGACGCCGGCGAACGCCTCGCGCATGTGCTGCTCGACGTCGTTCAGGAAGGCGATGCGGGTCGCCGGGTTGGCCGGGAACCGCGAGCCGATGTTGTAGACGGCGGTCACCGAGCGCGCGCTGTCCGGCAGGCTGGTCAGGGCTTTGCGGACGCCGTCGCGTTCGGCGGTGGTGCCGTGCAGGCGGATGAGCGTGACCAGCACCAGCGCCGGCAGCAGCACCGCGAGGGCGGCGGCCAGGAGCATGCGTTGGGCGACCGCTCGCTTGCGGACCAATCCCGGCACGCGACCTCCTGAGGACATGGGGACACCGCTCATACGGTTTAGAACGGGAGGTCGTCGCGAGCGCGTTGCGGGCGTTACCAATCGGTGATGTTGCGGCCGGCGGTTTCGCCGGGAACTGCGATCAGCCGCTGCTGAACAGGTCGCTGGGGAGTGTGATCGACGGCAGGTTGCTGATGAGGTCGCTGGGGATGTTCGTCGGGAACAGGTCGCTCGGGATGCTGCCGCTGGGGAACAGGTCGGTCGGCAGGGTGCTGGGCATGTCCTTCGGGATCCCGATCAGCCAGCGGCCGCCCTCCTTGACCCAGGTGGTGTCCTCGATGTCGAGTTGGATGGTCTGCCCGGCCACCTTGAGGCTGCTGGTCTTCCAGCGCACGGCCGAAGCGGGCACGAGGGCGGTGTTCCCGGTGACCACCACCTTCGAGGCGTCGACGGTGGCCGCCCGCGCGGCGCTGCGCTGGTCGGCCAGCGATCCGCCCAGAGAGTTCAGGAAGCCGTTGGCACTGGTCATGAGACTGGCGCACCCGGCCTTGCCGCCGTAGACCTTCAACAGGGCCGAGCTCATGTCGTTGCAGATGGCGGTGTTGTTGCCGCTGCCGTAGTCGTGCAGCGCGGACTCCATGGCCTTCGCCACGCTGACCTGCGGGGTGTCCGAGCTGCCGGAGGCGACCACGGCCACCGTGGTGGTGGCGCCGACCACGGTGACGGTCGCGACGGTGGCCGCGAGCGCCTTGCCGTGCAGGAGTTTGGCGCCGCGGCGGGACCACTTCGCGGCCTGGCGGGTGTGCTGGATGGCTTGGTGGCCGTGGGTGGCGCCGTCGCCGATGAACTGGCCGGCGGAGCTGGAACCGTGGACCGCGGCTTGGCCCAGGGAGTGGCCGGCGGTGTGGGTGGCCGAGTGGCCGAAGGCTTGGGCGGCGGCGGTGGTGCCGTGGGTGCCGGCTTGGACCGCGCCGTGGCCCAGGCCCGCAGCACTTGTGCTCGCAGCACTTGTTCCCACAGCACTTGTTCCCGCAGCGCCCGTTCCCACAGCGCCCGTTCCCACAGCGCCCGTTCCGGCCATGCCGGCGGCACCGGTTCCGGCTCCCGCCGTGCCCGCGGCACCCGCAGCTCCCGCGGCACCAGCCGTCCCCGCGAACCCGACCGTTCCAGCCGCCGTCGTCCCGGCGGCCAGCGCCAGCAACGGCAGCGCCGCGATCATCCCGGCGGCCACATAGGCCAGGTCCCGAACCCCGCGCTCCAGCCAGTCCGGGCCGTAACCGGCGACCGCCGAGGCCTCGACGTCGGCCAAGAACGACCGCACATCCCCGTACCGCTGCTCCGGATACTTCGCGAGTCCACGCTCCAGGAACCCGCGCACCGGCGGCGGCACGCGGTCCAGCGGCGGCGGCGCGGTCTCGTGCAACGTGCGCAGCTCGGCGAGGGTCTCCGAACGGAACGGCCGCACGCCGGTGACGCACTCGTAGAACACCACCGCGGCCGAGTACATGTCCGACGCGGGCGCCGCCGGATAGCCGTTCCATTGCTCCGGGGCCATATAAGGGGGCGTGCCCTCGGCCGGAACGCCCTCCCAGGCCGTCGTGGCGATGCCGAAGTCGGTCAGCTTGCTCCGGCCGCTCGCGTCGACGAGCACGTTGTCCGGCTTGTAGTCGCGGTGCACCACGCCCTTGTCGTGGGCGGCCGCCAAGCCGAGCAACGACCCGCGCAACAGCGACAGCGCCGCCTCCGGCGAGCCGTGCCCGCGCCCGAGCAACGCCCGCAGCGTCGGTCCTTCCACGGCCTCCATCACCAGCGCGACCCCGCGCCCGGCCGGATCGACGGCGAGGTCGTACACCTCGACCACGTTCGGGTCCCGGACCAAGGCCATGAGTGCGGCCTCCCGCTGGAACCGCTCGGCGAACGCCGCGCTCCCCACCAGTCTCGGCGCGAGGTACTTCAGCGCGACCAGGCGGCCGCTCGCATCGTGCCGCGCCAACACCACGCGCCCGGTGGCTCCGCTGCCCAGCTCGCGGATCTCCGTGTAACCAGGCGCTGCCCAACCCCCTGATTCACCCACGCTTCCACGCTGCCACGGCTCGGTGACCGCGACCAGTGCTTCGGCCGAAGCACGCGGAGGGTAAACCCTCACCCCAGCAGCCGCTGCTCCTTCGCCACGGCCACCGCCCCGGCGCGGGTGTCGACCCCGAGCTTGTCGTAGATCCGTCCGAGATGGGTCTTCACCGTCGCCTCGCTGATGAACAGCTTCCTGGCGATCTCGCGGTTGCCGAGACCCTGCGCCAGTTGTCCCAGGATGTCCTTCTCCCGGTCGGTGAGACTCGGGCGTGGGGAACGCATCTGCGCGAGCATGCGGCTGGCGACCGGAGGCGACAGAGCGGTACGGCCCGCGGCGGCGGCCCGGATCGCGGCGTAGAGCTCGTCGGCGGGTTCGGCCTTGAGCAGACCGCTACGGCGTCGGCGTGGACCTGCACCTGCACGACCGCGGCCGGGACGGCCTGGACGTGTTCGACGCGGTCGTCGAGCGCACCCGCGCGCTGTCCCTGGGCGGCCGGGTCACGGTCAGCCACGCCTTCGCGCTGGTCGGCCTGCCGGACGCCGAGCTGGACCGGCGCGCCGCCGAGCTCGCCGAGGCCGGGATCGGCCTGACGACCGTGGCCCCGGCCGGGTCCACGCTGCCGGTGCGCCGGCTGCGCGAGCTCGGGGTGCGGGCCGGGCTGGGCTCGGACGGCGTGCGCGACGCGTGGTCGCCGTTCGGCGACGCCGACATGCTGCACCGGGCCCACCTGATGGCCCGCTCGCTGCGGGCCCGCGTCGACGAGGACCTGGAACTCGGCTTCCACACCGCCGCGGTCTCCGGAGCGGAACTGGTCGGCCTGCCGGCCGGCGACCTGGCGGTGGGCTCGCCCGCGGACTTCTTCCTGGTCTCCGGCGAGTGCCCGGCCCAGGTGGTGGTGGACGTCCCGGCCCGGGAGCTCGTGGTGCGCGGCGGGAGCGTGGTCGCGCGGGACGGGAAGCTCGTCAGCGCCTGACGTCCTCCGGCGGGGCCGGGTCGGCGGGTCCCTCCGGATCCTCGTCGGCCCGGTTCCGCCGGACCCTCCACACGATCAGCGCGACGATCACGACGAGCGCGACGAACCCCGCCAGCAGTCCGCCCACCAGGTGCTCGACCTTCTGGTAGGCGGCCCCGGTGAAGTAGCCCAACAGAGTGAACCCGACGCCCCACACCAGCCCGCCGAGCGCGTTGAAGAACAGGAACCTGTCGTAGGGGATGCGGGATATCGCGGCCAGCGGCGGCATCAGGGCCCGGAAGAAGGACACGAACCGTCCGAGGAACACCGCCGCCGCGCCGCGTCTGTTGATCAGGGCCCGGGCCCGGTCGATCCTCGAACGGTGCCGCAGCAGCGGGCGGACGCCGAGCAGCCGGTCCCCGAGATGCCGTCCCACCTCGAACCCGGCGCTGTCCCCGGCGACGGCGGCACCGACCACGACGGCGGCCAGCACCCAGATCGACACCGCGCCGCGGTGCGCCAGCACGCCGCCGACCACCGCCGCGGTCTCCCCCGGCACGACGAACCCGACGAACAGCGCGTCCTCGACGAACACCAGCGCGCCGACCGTCACGTAGATCAGGGCGGGCGGAAGCCTGCTGAGCCAGTCGAGCATCCCGGGGCCGCCGTCACCTGTTCAGGCGCTGCGAGAGGTGGCCGCGCACGCGCGTGCCCACCGCCGTGATGGCGCCGGCCACGAACGAGAAGGTGTAGACGAGCTGGACCAGCACGATGGCCCGCCCGATCTGGCCACTGGCGTAGATGTCGCCGTAGCCGACGGTCGTCATCGTGACGCCGGTGAAGTAGAGCGCGTCCAGGCGGGTGGTCAAGCCCGAGAACTGCCCGTGGCCGACAGCCAGGGACCAGTAGATGGCCGAGAAGGTCAGGATCGAGGTCCAGGCCAGCAACAGGATGATCAGACCGGGATGGCCCGGGCGGTCGCTCATCACGCGGACCGTGGTCACGGCCATGCCCAGGCCCAGCAGCGCCTGCAGACCGATGAGCATCAGCCAAGCCAGGGGGTGGTCGCCGCTGAGCAGGCTGAACGGGAGGGTGAAGTAGGCGACGGTGAGCAGGACCGGGCCGAGGATTCCCACGGTGACACGGACCGGCCGGGGCAGAGCACGGATCCGCTCGCCGTGTCTGTCCTTCCACACTGGTTCCGCTCCCGGTTCCGGTTCCTCTCCGGGGCCCGGTCCCTTCGCGCCGCTGTCGCTCATCAACAAGCGTATGCCCGCGTCGGCGGCCGCCGACGCGGGCGATTTCCGCGGTGTCACCCGTCCAGACGCTCGACGACCTGTTCGCAGAGCTCGTGGGTGGCCAACGCGTCCTGCGGGTCCGGGAAGACGGTCTCCCCGCGCACCGCCGCGAGGAAGTGCTCGCAGATCTGCTCGACGCCCCTCACCCGGCCGACCGGCGCCCAGCCGGTGGGGCCGGCCGCGAGGTCGTGGACCTCCAGCTGGTGGCCGTCGCCGATGACCTGGAGCCGCTCCCCCTTGCGCCCGGCGCGCCGGTTCATGGCGCCGAAGCCGGTGAACCCGGGACCGGACAAGGTCAGCGCGACGTGCTCCAGCAAGCCGTCCTCGACGCGCCCGGACACCGTCACGTCGTCGATCGGCCCCGGCGCCAGGAAGCGCAGCGTGTCCGCCACATGGATGAAGTCGTCGAACACGATGTCGCGCACGGTGCCGGGGGCGTCGACCTCGTTCTTCTGGAGGATCACCGTCTCGCGCGGGGCCCGGGCGGCGTCGACGTACGCCGGGGCGTGCCGCCGGTTGAAGCCGACCATCAGCGGCGTGCCGGTCCGCCCGGAGTGCTCGACCAGCGCGCGGGAGTCGGCGAGGTTGTCGGCGAGCGGCTTGTCGACGTAGGTGGGGATGCCGGCGTCCAGAAGGGCGGTCACCACCTCCACGTGCGCGACCGTCGCGACGTGGACGAACGCGGCGTCCGTCCGCGCCTCCAGCACCGCCTCGATGCCGGTGAACAGACACTCGTCGGGCACGCGGTACGCGGCGCCCAGCTCCGCCAGGCGCTCGCGGTTCCGCGTCATCAGCTTGAGGCGCAGGTCGCCCCGTGTGCCCAGGACCGGCAGATAGGCCTTGCGCGCGATGTCGCCGAGGCCGATCACCGCGACCGAGAGCTGTTCGATCTCCATGCGGCCATCCTGGACCAACTCGGCGGTCCCGGCTCCCTCTGTCTCCTTCTGACGGTGGCCGCCGTTACGGTGTGCGCCATGACCGACAGCGAGGTGCGGATAGCCGGTGCGACGCGGGCGGCGGTGGACTCCCCCGATCGCGCCGCCGTCTGGGACCTGATCAAGATCGTCGCGGCCGACTGGTCGGCCCGCCCGCTCGGCCCCCGCGACGGCTGCCCCGAGGAGGAACTCGACGCGGCCGCCGTCCGCCTCGGCCTGCCCCTTCCCGCCGCCCTCCGCGAAGCGTTCCAGCTCTTCGGACGGCGTGACGACCTGACCCGCAACCAGGATCCGTTCAGCACCCCGGGCGACCTCGACCTCTACGAGGGCGCCCTCGTCTTCCGCGAGGAGAACCAGGGCGTGTGCTGGTGGGGCGTCCTGCTCGAAGACCTCGGACAGGACGATCCGCCGACCTACCTCCGCTCCGACATGGCGGACAAGAGCCAAGAGCACTGGACGCCGTGGACCGACCGGCTCTCCCTGGCGCTGGCCGAGATGGTCCTGGCCGAGACCGTGCTCGAAGACACCGAGGACCTGACCGACGGCACCGACTTCAGCCCGGGGATCCTGGAGGACCTCGGCCTGCGGCCGCTGCCGTCGTTGGCCCCGGCCTGGTGCGAGACCGGCTTCCACGTCGGTCCGGACCTGCTGGCCCATGTCAGCGGCGGCAGCTGGATCAGTGTCCGGGGCCGCACCCCGGAAGCTCTGGCCGCGTTCAGCGGCGACGAGGACTCAGAGGACGAGGAGTAGGGACACCATGGGCGCTTGGGACTTCGGCCCCTTCGAGAACGACGACGCCGCCGACTTCGGCGGCCGCCTGGACGGCCTCGCGGACGCCGACCGCCCGGCGGCGCTGCGAGCGGCCCTGCAGGAGGCCGTCGCCTGCACCGGCTACCTGGACAGCGACATCGGCGCCGCGGCGATAGCGGCGGCGGCGCTGATAGCCCGGGAACTCGCCGACGGCGCGCGCTTCGTCTCGCCGCACTACGGCCCCAAGAAGCCGCTGCCCGTGCTCCCCGACGACCTGCGTCCCCTGGCCGTCTCCGCGATCGACCGGGTGATGGGAGAGGACAGCGAACTCGCCGAGGAGTGGGGCGACGGCGGGCAGCAGAGCGCGTGGCACCGGATCACACTGGAACTGCGGGAGGCTCTCACTCCCGCTTCCTGACGGGGCGGACCTCGATCGGAGCGCGATCCGTTCCTCCCATGACCACCCTCCCAGGTGCGGCGCGGGCCGGCCTCATCCCGTGTAGTTGAACACCGCGGGGTCGGGCCCGATGCGGCCGCCGGCGCCGCCGAGCGCCGTGATCTCGTCGATCTCGTCCGGCGTCAGGTCGAAGTCGAAGACGTCGAAGTTCTCGCGGATGCGGGACGGGGTGGCGGACTTCGGGATGACGACGTTGCCGAGCTGGAGGTGCCAGCGGATCACGACCTGGGCCGGGGTCTTGCCGTACAGGCCGCCCAGCCGGGTCAGCAGCGGCTCGCCGAGCAGGTCGCCGCCCTGGCCGAGCGGGCTCCAGGCCTCGGTCACGATGCCGTGCTTGCGGTCGTACTCGCGCATCGCCGCCTGCGGGAAGTAGGGGTGCAGCTCGATCTGGTTGATCGCCGGGGGCGTGGTGCCCTCCTTGAGCAGCCGGTCCAGCGTCTCGGCCGTGAAGTTCGAGACGCCGATCGCCCGGGCCCGGCCGTCGGCCGCGATCTTCTCCAGAGCGCGCCAGCTTTCGATATACAAATCCTGTTCCGGGACCGGCCAGTGAATCAAATACAGATCCACATAGTCGGTGCCGAGACGCTCCAGGCTCAGGTCGAAGGCCCGGAGGGTGGTGTCGTAGCCCTGGTCGCCGTTCCACAGCTTGGTGGTGAGGAAGACGTCCTCACGGGGGACCCCGGACTCCCGGATCGCGCGGCCCACACCGGCTTCGTTCTCGTAGGCGGCCGCGGTGTCGACGTGGCGGTAGCCGGCCTCGAGCGCCGTGGAGACCGCTTCGTACGCCTGGGCGTCCGGGATCTGCCAGACCCCGAAGCCGAGCTGGGGGATCCGGACGTCGTCATTCAAAGTGATGTATTGCATTGCTCAGCCCTTCCACGCTTGAACGGCCTGAAAAATCGGGACCGCCCCGGACACCAGTTCGAGGGTCTGCCCGAGCGCGGCCCCCTGGTCGATGACCTCCGCGAGAACGTGCGCCACGTCCTCCCGCGGAATCGTGCCGCCGCTGACGTGCGGGGCGAGCTGGACCTCGCCGAGGCCGGGGGTGTTCAGCAGCCCGCCGGGACGGATGATGGTCCAGTCGAGCTTGCGCCCGCGCAGGTCGTCCTCGGCCCTGGTCTTCGCGTCCAGATACGCCGTCCAGACCGGATCCGAGCCCTCCGCCGCGGGAGCGCCCGCACCGCGGGACGACACCTGCACGAACCGCCGCACCCCGGCCAGCTCGGCGGCGTCGGCCAGCAGCACCGACCCGCCGAGGTCGACGGTGTACTTGCGCTCGGCGCTGCTGCCCGGCCCGGCCCCGGCCGCGAACACCACGGCATCGGCACCGCGGATCACGTCCGCCAGATCGGCGGTGCTGGCCCGCTCCAGGTCGAAGACCACGGGCTCGGCACCCGCGGCCACCAGGTCGTCGGCCCCGTCCGGGCGCCGCAGCAGGCCCTGCACCGTGTGCCCGGCGGCACTCAGCCGGGCCTCCAGCAACAGGGCGATCTGCCCGTGGCCTCCGGCGATCACGATGCGTGACATGGGTCCTCCCAACGATCAGCTCTCCGGCAACCGCACCAGCATCTTGCCCGTGTTGGCGCCGCTCATCAGTCCGAAGAAGGCATCCAGGGCGTTCTCGATTCCCTCCACGACGGTCTCGTCGGCGCGCAGCGACCCCTCGGCGAGCCACCCGACGGCCTTGCCGATGTACTCCGGCGCCGTCTTCATGTGGTGCCCGATGGTGAAGCCGCGCAGGGTCAGGCTCTTGCCGATGGCCAGCGGCAGGTGCGGCGGACCGGGCGGCAGCGCGGACTCGTTGTAGGCGGAGATGGCGCCGCACAGCGCGATCCGCCCGAACAGGTTCATCGAGACCAGGGCCGCGTCCAGGTGGTCGCCGCCGACGTTGTCGAAGTAGACGTCGACACCGTTCGGCGCCTCCCGCTTCAGCTGACCGACGAGGTCGCCCTCGCGGTAGTCGATCCCGGCGTCGAAGCCGTAGTCCTCGATGAGGCGCTTCACCTTCTGCGGCCCGCCGGCCGACCCGATGACGCGCGACGCCCCGAGCTTCTTCGCGATCTGGCCGGCGATCGATCCGACGGCGCCGGCCGCCCCCGAGATGAAGACGACGTCGCCCTCCTTCACCGGCGCGATCTCGGTGAGGCCGACGTAGGCGGTCAGACCGGTGGTGCCGAGGACGCCGAGGAAGGCCTGCGCGGACACCTTCGTCGTGTCGAGCACCTGCACCTTCGACGCGTCCAGCAACGCGTACTCACGCCATCCCGCGAAGTGCAGGACCACGGCGCCCACCGGCACGGCCGCCCCGTCCCCAACGGCCGTCACCACCCCGACCGCGCTGCCCGTCATCGGCTCGTTGAGCTGAAAGGGTGGGATGTACGAGGGAACGTCATCCATCCGGCCCCGCATGTAGGGGTCGACGGACAGCCAGGTGTTCCGCACGAGGATCTGCCCCGGCCCCGGATCGGCCACCTCGGCCCGCAGGAGACGGAAATCGGTGGGCCTCGGCTGCCCGACCGGGCGGGCGATCAACTGCCATTCACGGCTGGGAACGGACACGGATTACTCCAAGAGAGTGAAGAAGGGACACCAGGGACGGACAGATCGCAGCACAGACAGGACCACCACCCGGCTCACTCAGCCGAGCCGCTTCACCAGTTCCTCCGCCAGTCTCGCCGACGACATCGGGTTCTGCCCGGTGATCAGGTTCCGGTCGACCACCACGTGCGAGGTCCACGGCTCGGCGACCTCGACGACCACCCCGTCGGCCTCCAGCCGGTCCTGCAGCAGCCACTTCGCCCGGTCGCCCAGGCCGGCCTGGATCTCCTCGGCGTTGGTGAAGGCCGCCACGCGGTAGCCGGCGAAGGCCGAGGTCCCGTCCTCCCGCCGGGCGGCGAGCAGCGCGGCGGGACCGTGGCACACGACGGCCAGCGGCTTGCCGGACGCCAGGGCGGCGGTCAGCAGGCGGCCGGAGTCGGCGTCGACGGCGAGGTCCTCCATCGGACCGTGGCCGCCGGGGTACAGCACGGCGTCGTAGTCGCCGACCGCCACGTCGGCGAGCACCAGCGGGGTCCGCAGCTCGGCCATCGCGTCGACGGCCTCCTGCATCGTCCGGGCACCGCCGCCGCTGAACTCGGCCGTCAGACTGCCGGCGTCCGCCGTCGGCACCACGCCGCCGGGCGTCGCGACCGCGACCTGGTGGCCGGCGGCCTTGAGCGCCTGGTAGGGCACCACGACCTCCTCGGCCCAGAAGCCGGTCGGGTGCTGTGTGCCGTCCTTCAGCGTCCAGGAGTCGGCACCGGTCAAGACCATGAGAATCTTCGCCATGCGTCGAAACTAAAGCTCATGAACCTATCGGCGCCAATGGGCACTCCGATGGGTGGTATCGGCATCCCGATGGCTCAGCCGCGCCGGCCTGTCGCCCCAGGCGATCAGTGCAACTGGTCGAGGGCCCTCTGGAAAGCGGCTTCGTGCCTGGCTTCGTCAGCGGCGGTGTCGCGGAAGTATCTGGCGGCGGCGGTGTCACCGACAGCGGCGGCCTGCCTGGCGAACGTCGGGTACACGGTGGTGGCTTCCTTGTATTCGCCGGCGATGGCCGTGCGCAGGTTCGTCTCCGTTGTGCGGACCAGACCGGCCAGCACTGCCTCGCCGGCGAAATGCTCCTGCAGCTCGACCTCGGCGGTGCCCTCCCACAGAAGGGCCAGCGCGGTGTTGCCCGTTTGTCTGGCGTGGGCGGAGAAGAGCATGTACTTGGCGTGCGCCAGCGCCTCGCCGTGCATGGCGGTGTCCAGGTTGGTCAGGGTGCGGGCGGCCCTGACCTTCGGCAGCCCGGCGGGCACCGTGACCACATCTGCCTCCGGCGGCGCCGGAATGGTTCCGGAGCCGGTGGTCACGGCTGTGAGGGCCGTGCGAAAGTTGTCGAGGTGCCGGCCTTCGTCGGCGGCGATCTCGCTGAAGAGTTCCGCGGCCTCGTCGTCCCCGTCCGCACGGGCCTGCTCGGCGAAGCCGGGGTACATCACCTGGTGTTCGTAGGTCTCGCCGCTGATGGCCTGGCTCAGGTTGGCCGCGTTCGATCCGACGGTTCCGGCGAGGGTCGCCGCCTCGCGCAGATGCTCGTTCAGCTCGGTCTGCGCCGTGCTCCGGAAGAGCTTGCCGACGGCCGGCAGGCCCTGCCGGTCGGCCTCGGCAGCGTAGAGGCTGTAGGCGGCGTAGGCATACGCCTCGCCGGTCATCGCGGTGGCCAGGTCGGCGAGCGTCTGTGCGTGGAGTGGGCCGCCGTGGTTGTGCGGCGTCGGAGACAGCGCCGCCCCGGCTGGAGCGGTGGCTAGAGATCGGGCGGGCGCCGCCGACACCGCGACGGCCAGCGCGCACAGACCCACTACGAACGTACCCTTCGAACCGCGGAACACCATGTCCTCCTTCCGGGCGCACCCTTCCTCGGTGCGGAAACCCCTCCCATCTCACCTGTGCATCGACTGCACCGCTCTTCACATCAGCCGAACCGGTGAGCACTTACGCTCATCAGCGCCGTATTCCCCGGCGCCCACACGCGTCACAGAGGCGGCCGCCCGATGCTCGCTGATCAGTGACATCGCCGTCGGCCTGTCTAGGCTCGCCCCATGGCCGAACCACTGGACCTGAACCAACTGCGCACCTTCTTGGCGGTCCACCGCGCGGGATCGTTCACCGCCGCCGCGCATCTGCTGGGCGTGTCGCAGTCGACCGTCACCACGCAGATCCGGGCCCTGGAGACCCGCTTGGGACGGGAGCTGTTCGAGCGGCGGCCCCGCGGTGTCGCGCCGCTGCCGTACGCGGACGAGCTGGCCGGCCAGGTCGCCGCACCGCTGGACCGGCTGTCGGACGTCGCCGACGGAGGCCGCACGGCGGTCACCGAGCCGGTGCATCTGGCGGGCCCGGCGGAGTTCCTCGGCGCGGTCGGAATGCGGCTGCTCGCGCCGCTGGTCGCGCAGGGAGTGCAGCTGCGGGTCGCGACGGGGCTGACCGAACAGCTGCTGGAGGAGCTGCGAGGCGGGCGGCACGACCTGGTCGTGTCGACACGGCGCCCGGCGGACGGGGTACTGGTCGCGGAGCCTTTCAGCGATGAGGAGTTCGTGTTGGTGGCCGCGCCGGAATGGGCCGGGCGAGTGAGGGGCGCACCCCTCCCGGCGGCCCTGGCCGACGTCCCGGCGGTCGCCTACGACACCGATCTGCCGATCATCCGGCGCTACTGGCGCTACGTCTTCAACGACCGGATCGTCGCCCCGGGGCTGCTGACGACGATTCCTGATCTCCGCGGGGTCCGGACGGCGGTGGTGGCCGGGGCGGGATGGAGCGTGCTGCCGAAATACCTGTGCCGGGCCGAGTTGGACAGCGGGAGCCTGACCCTGCTGCACCAGCCTGAGGAGGCGCCGCTGAACACCGCGTTCCTCGTCCATCGGCCCGGCGGGTCGGCGAATCCCCACGTGGCGCTGGTCCGGCAGCGGCTGCTGGCCGCCGCCAAGGCGTGGTGGGCCGACGACGAGTGTTGAGACGGCCCGCGCTGGGGTCGGGCTTCGGGCTTCGGGCTCGCCGCGGATCGCGCCGTTATCGAATATTGACACCGGATTCTTCTGTGGTCCCGCAACGCGGTGCGCCGGTCACAGCGTCCTGCTCTCTCGACGCCGGGGAGTTCCCGGCGTGAACGAGGAGGCATCCCATGAGTTGGAAGTTCCGGCGCCCGCGGCGCCGTGCGGCCGTCGCCCTGTCGGCCGCCCTCGTCCTGTCCGCCGCCGGTACCGCCACCGCGCTCGCCGCCACCGCGAGCCACCCCAAGCTCACCCCGATGCTGCTGAGCAGCCCGGACTTCAAGGACGGGGGGAAGCTGCCGTCCTGGACGGTGTGGGGGAAGGACCCGGCGTGCCCGGGCAAGAACCTGGCGCCGGCGTTGAAGTGGGTCAACCCGCCGGCGGGCACCAAGGGGTTCGCGGTGACCGTCACGGACGTGGACACCCCGATGAACCCCGGATTCACGCACTGGGTCGTCTACAACATCCCGGGGAATGTGAGCGGGCTGGCGGGTCACGGTTCCAACCCCTACAGCGAGGGCGTCACGGACTACGACGGCGTGACGACCGGCTACGCCGGGCCGTGCCCGCCGCCCACGGGGCAGCCGCATCACTATGTGTTCCGCGTGTGGGCGCTCGACATCGACCACGTCGATGGGAACAACCTGGACTACGCGACGCTGATCAACGAGATCACGCCGCACATGTTGTGGTCGGCGAGCATGGTCGGCACTGTTCGGTTCCCCACCGCGGACAGCTGAGCGCCAACGGCTGACCTGGTCCGAACGTGCGGCGCCGCTCGCGGGGAAGCGGGGCCGCACCGTTCTCTCCCCTGTTGACACCACTCGTCCCGGGAGAATACTGAGCGGACAGTCACCGGCCGGTTGGAAAGCAAGGGTGCCGACATTGACCACCCCGCACGACCTCGAGAACCGAATCCACGAATTCCTCGCCGCCCACGATCCCCTCGCCATGGAGGAACGCGAGTTCCTGCGGAACCGCTTCGATGCGGGCTTGGCCTGGCTCCACTACCCGCCCGGCCTGGGCGGACAATCCCTGCCGCGCGATCTGCAGCCGGTCGCGGAGAAGGTGTTCGCCGACGCCGGCGCCCCGGACAACGATCCGCGGCGTATCGGCATCGGCCTGGGCATGGCTGCGCCGACGATCCTCGCGTTCGGCACCGACGAGCAGAAGAAGCGGTGGCTGCGGCCGCTGTGGTGCGGCGAGGAGGTGTGGTGCCAGCTGTTCAGTGAGCCGGGTGCCGGGTCCGACCTCGCCGCGCTGGCGACGCGTGCGGTGCGGGACGGCGACGAGTGGATCGTCAACGGCCAGAAGGTCTGGACGTCCATGGCCCACGAGGCGCGCTGGGCGATCCTGGTCACCCGCACCGATCCGGACGTCCCGAAGCACCAGGGCCTGACGTACTTCGTGCTGGACATGACCGCCCCGGGGGTGGAGGTCCGGCCGCTGCGGCAGATCACCGGCGAGGCCGAGTTCAACGAGGTGTTCCTGACGGACGTGCGGATCCCCGACGACCAGCGGCTCGGCGCCGTCGGCGACGGCTGGCGCGTCGCGCAGACGACGCTGATGAACGAGCGGGTGGCGATCGGGGGCGGGACGGCGCCCCGCGAGTCCGGCATGATCGGCGTGCTCGCCGAGACATGGCGGAACCGGCCCGAGATCCGGGAGCCCGCACTCCACGACCGCCTGATGACCCTGTGGGTGGCGGCGGAGGCGGCGAGGCTGACCGCGATGCGGCTGTCGGCGCAGTTGGCAGCGGGACAGCCCGGGCCGGAGGGATCGGCTGCGAAGTACGCCTTCGCCACCCTCAACCAGCAGCTGTCGGGACTGGAGCTCGAGCTGCTCGGCGAGGAGGGCCTCCGCTACGACGACTGGACGATGCGGCGGCCGGACACGGTGGACTTCGTCGGGCGGTCACCCGGGTATCGCTACCTGCGCGCCAAGGGGAACTCCATCGAGGGCGGCACGTCGGAGATCCTGCTCAACATCATCGCGGAACGCGTCCTCGGGCTCCCCGGCGAGATCCGAACCGACAAGGACGTCGCGTGGAAGGACCTGGCCCGGTGAGCGACGAGCTGCTCTATTCAGAGACCGAAGAGGAGCTGCGCGCGGCGGTCGCCGACCTCCTGGCCGCGCGGGCGCCGTGGGCGGCCGTGCTGGCGCGGACCGAGTCGTCAGAGCCCTACGACGCCGACCTGTGGAAGGCGCTCGGGGCCGGTATCGGCGCGGCGGGCCTGTTGGTGCCGGAGGAACTCGGCGGATCGGGCGCTTCCCTCCGCGAGGCCGCCGTGGTCGCCGAGGAGTTGGGGAAAGCGGTCGCACCAGTGCCGTTTCTCGGCAACCTGACGGCGACCGCGTTGCTGATGGCCCTGCCGGATACCGATGACCGCCTGCGTCTGGCCGCCGGCGGCGAGCAGACGATCGCGGTGGCGGTCCCGTTCTCGACGTTGCCGGGCAACGGGCGGAGGAACACGGTGTCGGTGACGCCGTGGCCGCCGCGGGACGATGTCCGTGAGGCGCGCCTCACGGGGCGGGTGACCAGTGTCGCCGACGCGCTGCCGGCGGATGTGCTCATCGTTCCGGCTGACGGCTCGCTCTACGCGGTGCGGGCCGCCGATGTCCGGCGCACGCCGGTCACCTCGCTGGACATGACCCGGGTCCTGTGCGACCTCGAGCTTGAGGACTCCCCCGGCGAGCTCCTCGCCATCGGCTACTCGGCGCTCGACGAAGCTCTCACCGTGGCCGCCGCCGTATTGGCGTCGGAGCAGCTCGGGCTGGCGGAACGCTGCCTGTCGCTCACGGTCGAGTACGTGAAGACCCGCCACCAGTTCGGCCGCGCGATCGGCTCCTACCAAGGGCTCAAGCACCGGCTCGCGCAGTTGTGGGTGCAGATCGCGCAGGCTCGCGCGGTCGCTCGGCACGCGGTCTCGGCGAAGGGCGAGGAGCGCGCGATCGCGGTCGCGGTGGCACAGGCGCACTGTTCGGTGGTCGCGGTGCAGGCCGCGGAGGAATGCGTGCAGATGCATGGTGGCATCGGCTTCACGTGGGAGCATCCGGCGCACCTGTATTTGAAGCGGGCGAAGAGTGCGTCGCTCGCTTTCGGCACGGCGGCTCGGCATCGGGGACGGTTGGCGGAGTTGGTCGGGTTGCCGGTGAGCTGAAGCGGGCTGGATCCAGTCCGGTCCAACTGGGTTGGGCCGGGCTGGACCAGGCTGGACCAGGCTGGACCGGGCTGGACCAGGCTGGACCGGGCTTGGACCGACCCGCTGGAAGTCCCCGCCCGGGCTCCTACAGCCCCAACGCGTTGACCCAGATCCGGTTCAGCGTCGTGACCAGCCGCTCGAACGGCATGGGCGTCCCCTGGACGAACGCGACATAGGCCATCCGCGACACCATGCCCGACAGCGCGTGCGCCGTCAGCAGCGGGTCGAGTTCGGTGTCGGCCAGGCCCTGCTCCTGCAGGTTCCGGATCATCTTCGCGTTGCGCTGGACGAAGGCGTCCGCGCGCTCGACGCGGACCTTGCGGAAGTTCTCGTCGATCTGGGAGACCTGCTCGAACAGGCCCATGAGCTTGGCGTTCTTCTTGTAGGAGCGGAGGTACTCGCGGTTCGCCAGATCGATGAGTTCGCGGGGATCCGTGATGCCGGTGCGGGCCCGGAGGTGAGGGTGGACCATCTCCTCGGTGACCTGCTCCGCCACCGCCTGGAAGATCTCCTCTTTGCCGTCGAAGTAGGTGTAGAGCGATCCGGATGCCACGCCGGCTTCGGCCGAGATGTCGCTCAGGCGCGCCTCCAGGTACCCGTCGCGTTCGAAGACCACGCGGGCGGCGGTGATCAGGGCGGCCCTGGTGCGGATGCCGCGGGCGCTGCGGGGTGTGACGCGTACCTCGCTTCTGGCCATCGGGAAACGTCGTCCTCCTACTTGAACTTGACGCCGACCTCAACTATACCGGAAGCATGTTCAGCGTCTCCGACCGCGCTCAGCGGTACCAGGACGATCTGCTCGCCTTCATGGACGAGTCGGTCTATCCCGCCGAAGAGGTCTATGAGGAGCAGATGCGCGCCTCGGGCGACCCTCATCACCAGCCCGCGGTCGTCGAGGAGTTGAAGGTCGAGGCGCGGAAGCGGGGATTGTGGAATCTCTTCCACCCGCATCCGGAATGGGGCCCCGGGCTCACCAATCTGGAGTACGCGCCGCTGGCCGAGATCATGGGGCGCAGCCACCTGGCGCCTGAGGCCACCAACTGTGCCGCACCGGACACCGGCAACATGGAGGTGCTGACCCTCTTCGGTACGGACGCGCACAAGGAGAAGTGGCTTCGGCCGCTGCTCGATGGGGAGATCCGTTCCGGCTTCGCGATGACGGAGCCGGGAGTGGCCAGCTCGGATGCCACCAACATCGAGATGAGCATGGTGCGGGATGAGTCCCGCGGCGGCTATGTGCTCAACGGCCGCAAGTGGTTCGCCTCCAATGCGATGCACCAGAACTGCCGTGTGCTCATCGTCATGGGCAAGACCGATCCGGAGGCCGCGCCGCATCGGCAGCAGTCGATGATGGTCGTGCCTTTGGACGCGCCGGGGGTGACGATCGTGCGGTCCCTGCCGGTGTTCGGGTACCAGGACCGGGAGGGGCACGCCGAGATCCTCTTCGAGGACGTCTTCGTGCCCTTCGAGGACCTGCTGAAGGGTGAGGGCGAGGGTTTCGCCATCAGCCAGGCCCGTCTGGGGCCGGGCCGCATCCACCACTGCATGCGCACCATCGGCATGGCCGAGCGGGCGTTGGAGCTGATGTGCCGGCGGGCCGTGGACCGGGTCACGTTCGGCCGGCCGCTGGCGGAGCGGGCGAACATCCAGGACTGGATCGCCGAGGCCCGGATCGACATCGAGCGGACGCGGCTGCTGACGCTGAAGGCGGCCTGGATGATGGACACGGTCGGCAACAAGGCCGCGCGGACCGAGATCGCCGCGATCAAGGTCGCGGCGCCGGAGATGGCGCTGCGGATCATCGACCGGGCGATCCAGGTGCACGGCGGCGCCGGCGTCACCGATGACTTCCCGTTGGCCTGGGCGTGGGCGCATCTGCGGACGCTGCGGCTGGCCGACGGGCCCGACGAGGTCCACAAGCGGGCCATCGCCAAGATCGAACTCGCCAAGTACCGGAAGGTTTCATGAGCACCCTGAACTTCGACTTCTCCGGCCGCACGGCCGTCGTCACCGGCGCCTCGCGGGGTATCGGGCTGGCCATCGCGCAGACGCTCGCCGCCGGTGGCGCGAACGTCGTGCTCACCTCGCGGACGCAGGAGCACGCGGACGAGGCCGCCAAGCAGGTCGAGGGGCCCGGGGCCGCGGTGGGCTACCAGGCGCACGCGACGGACGAGGAGGCGGCGCGGGCTTGCGTCGCGTTCGCGGTGGAGCGCTTCGGCGGTCTGGACATCCTGGTCAACAACGCCGGCACCAATCCGGCGTACGGGCCGCTGATCGACATCGAGAAGAGCCGGTTCGCCAAGACGCTGGACACGAACCTGTGGGGCCCGATCCTGTGGACCTCGCTGGCGGTGAAGGGGTGGATGGGCGAGCACGGCGGCGCGATCGTCAACACCGCCTCGATCGGCGGGATCCACGTGGCGGCGAACCTCGGCGTCTACAACGCGAGCAAGGCGGCGCTCATCCACGTCACCAAGCAGCTGGCCCTGGAGCTGGCTCCGAAGGTGCGGGTGAACGCGGTCGCACCCGCGGTGGTGCGGACCCGGCTGGCCGAGAGCCTGTGGGCGGACCAGGAGGAGGCCGTCGCGGGCGCGTATCCGCTGGGGCGGATCGGCGAACCCCATGACGTCTCCTCGGCGGTCGCGTTCCTCGTCTCGGACGCCGCGGCCTGGATCACCGGGGAGACTCTGACCATCGACGGCGGGGCGCTGCTGGGACAGGCCGGTGTCTGAGCGTTCCGAGCCGGAGCGCCTGGCCGGAGTCGTCGGCGGGTGGCTGGAGGAGTCGGGGATCGACCACGACGGACCGCTGACGCTGACCCGCGTCGGCGTCGGACAGTCGAACCTGACCTACACCGTCGCCGACGCCACCGGCCGGGCGGACCGGCGCTGGGTGCTGCGGCGGCCGCCGCTGGGGCAGCTGCTGGCCTCCGCGCACGATGTCGCGCGCGAGGCGCGGATCATGACCGCGTTGCAGGACTCCGAGGTGCCGGTGCCGCGGGTGTTCGGCGTCCGGACCGTCGACGACGTGCCGATGGTGCTGATGGAGTTCGTGGACGGCCTGGTGCTGGACCGGCGGGAGGTCGTCGACGCGGTTCCGGAGGCGATCCGGCGGGCCGTCGGACTCGCGATCGCCCGCGCGCTGGCCCTGGTCCACACCGTCGACCTGGAGAAGACCGGGCTGATCGACCTGGCCAGCCACAAGCCGTACGCCGAGCGCCAGCTCAAGCGCTGGACGACGCAGTGGCAGCACTCGAAGACGCGGGAGTCGGCCGATCTGGAGACGCTGACCGCCCGGCTGGCGGCCGCGGTGCCCGAACAGCGGGAGCTGACGCTGGTGCACGGGGACTTCCACCTGCGGAACGTGATCGTGCGCCCCGAGGACGGCTCCGTGGCCTCGGTCCTGGACTGGGAGCTGTGCACGCTCGGCGATCCGCTGGCCGACCTCGGCACGCTGCTGGCGTACTGGCCGGAGCCCGGCGAGCCCGGGGCCGGGCTGCTGAGCTTCTCCACGCTGCCCGGGTTCCCCCGGCGGGACGAGATGGCGGCCGCCTACCTGGACGCGAGCGGCCGGGACGGTTCCGCCCTGGCCTTCTGGCACGCGCTCGGCTTATGGAAAATCGCCATCATCGCCGAGGGCGTGCTACGACGGATCCAGGACGAGCCGCGCAACCGCGCCGCCGCCTACGCCCCCACCACCGACCAGATCGATTCCCTGATCGCGAAGGCTTTGAGGACACTGCGATGACTGACACCACCTCCGCCGCCCGCGTCGCCGTCGTCACCGGCGCCGCGCGCGGGATCGGCGCCGCGATCGCGCTGCGGCTGGCCGCGGACGGCCACGCCGTCGCGGTCGTGGACCTGGACGAGGCGGCCTGCGCCGAGACCGTCGACGCCATCACCGCCAAGGGCGGCACGGCCATGGCCGTGGGCTGCGACGTCTCCTCCGAGGAGGCCGTGGCCGCCGCCGTGGAGCGGATCGCCGCCGAGCTCGGGGCGCCCACGGTGCTGGTCAACAACGCCGGGGTCCTGCGCGACAACCTGCTGTTCAAGATGACGGTCGACGACTGGGACACGGTGATGAACGTCCACCTGCGGGGCGCGTTCCTGATGGCGCGCGCCGTGCAGGCGCACATGGTCGCCGCGAAGTTCGGCCGGATCGTGAACCTGTCGAGCACCTCGGCGCTGGGCAACCGCGGCCAGGCCAACTACGCGGCGGCGAAGGCCGGCATGCAGGGCTTCACCAAGACGCTGGCGATCGAGCTCGGCAAGTTCGGCGTGACCGCCAACGCGATCGCGCCGGGCTTCATCGAGACCGCCATGACCCGCGCCACCGCGGAGCGGGTGGGCGTGGACTTCGACGCGTTCCGCGAGGCGGCGATCAGCCAGATCCCGGTCGGCCGGTCGGGGCAACCGGAGGACATCGCCGCGGTGGCGTCGTTCCTGGTGCGCGAGGACGCCGGCTTCGTGTCCGGCCAGGTCATCTACGCCGCGGGCGGTCCGCGCGACTAGCCCCTACCCCGCCACCGAGGTACCTCGGATACGAGGTATCCCGATTCCAAGGTATCGCGAATTCGAGGTATCCCGGTCGCGCGGTATCCCGGTGGCGAGGTACATCCGTCCCGGAGGCCCCGGACGCTTCGAGGAGGCATCCCGCATGACGCAGAGCCCCGATCTGGTCCTGTCCGAACGGCACGGCGCCGTGCTGCTGCTCACCCTCAACCGGCCGGACCGGCTGAACGCCTGGACCCTGGCGCTGGAGGAGCAGTACTTCGCGCTGCTCGACGCCGCCGAGGACGACCCGGAGGTGCGGGTCGTGGTGGTCACCGGCGCCGGACGCGGGTTCTGCGCGGGGGCCGATCTGGAGGACCTCTCGCAGCTCGGCACCGTCGACCCGGACACCATCGCGCGGGCCCGCAAGCGCCCGCGCGAGCGTCCGCTGGCCTTCCGCAAGCCCCTGATCGCGGCGGTGAACGGCCCGGTCGCCGGGCTCGGGCTGGTGCAGGCGCTGTACTGCGACCTGCGGTTCACCACACCGGTGGCCAAGTTCACGACCGCGTTCGTGCGGCGCGGGCTGGTGGCCGAGTACGGGATCGCGTGGCTGCTGCCGCGCCTGGTCGGCCACAGCCGCGCGCTGGACCTGCTGCTGTCCGGGCGCGTGGTGCTGGGCGCCGAGGCCCTGGCGATGGGCCTGGCCGACCGGGTGGTCGCGGCCGACGAGCTGCTGCCGGTCACCCTCGCCTACGCCGCAGACCTCGCCGAGAACTGCTCGCCCCGGTCGATGGCGCTGATGAAGTCGCAGGTGTTCCAGGCGATGGATTCGGACCTGCCGACCGCGATCACGCTGGCGAACCAGCTGATGGACGAGTCGTTCCGGCACCCGGACTCGGCCGAGGGCGTGCACAGCTACCTGGAGCGGCGGCCGCCGCGGTTCGAACCTTTGGGGGCGGCATGAGCACCGGCGGGACCGACGGCCTGAACGTCGGCGAGAGCGACAGCGGCACCGGCACCGGCACCGGCACCGGCACCGGCACCGGCGGCCCGAACGACGCCGCGAACCCCGGCGAGACCGGTGGCTCGGCCGGCGGCATGAGCACCACCCTGCCGCGAGCCGTCCTGACCGACTTCGGCGGCGTGCTGACGTCCAGCGTCTTCGAGGCCTTCCAGGCCTATTCGGCCTCGGTGTCGGGCGACCCGGAGCTGTTCGCGAAGCTGTTCAGCTCCGATCCGGCGGCCGGCGAGCTGCTGGTCGAGCACGAGTGCGGCCGGATCGGCCAGGCGGAGTTCGAAGCCGGCATCGCCGCCGTGCTCGCGCCGCGCGGCGTCGACCTGCCCGCGCCGGGCTTCGTCGACGCGTTCCAGGCGCTGCTCAAGCCGGACGAGGCGATGCTCGCCGCGCTCGGGCGGCTGCGGGCGGCGGGGGTGCCGGTGGCGATCGTCTCCAACTCCCTCGGCGACGACTGCTACCGGGGCTACGACCTCGCGGCGCTGGCGGACACGGTGGTGATCTCCGCCGAGGTGGGCGTCCGCAAGCCCTCCCGTGCCATCTACGAACTCGCCTGCTCCCGTCTCGCCGTGCCGCCGGCCGACTGCGTCATGATCGACGACCTGGAGCACAACCTCCGCGGCGCGGCGCGCATTGGTATCAGGTGCCTGCACCACACGGACGCCGCGCGCACCGTCGCCACCCTGGCGGAGTGGTTTCCGATACCCGTTTGATCACCGGACGACGGGCCGCTTACCGTCGTGCCATGCACCCCGAACCGCTCCGCGACCGCCTTCGGGCCGCCCTCCCGGCCGCGCTGAAGAGCCGCGACCGCGCCACCGCCGCCACGCTGCGCGCCACGCTCGCCGCCATCGACAACGCCGAGGCCGTGGACGCGGGTTCGGCCCGCGCGGGCGCGATCGAGGCCAGCCCGGTCGGCCTCGGTGTCGCGGAGGTGCCCCGGCGGGAGCTGACCGAGGCGGACGTGGCGGCGATCGTCCAGGCGGAGATCGACGAGCAGCGCCGCGCCGCGGAGACGTACGACCGGTCCGGCCACGCCGCCAAGGCCGTCGAGTTGCGGACCGCCGCCGAGACGCTCGCCGGATTCCTGGCGTGAAGAGTGTCGTCACAGGTGCGAACGCCGGACTGGCGTTCGCCCTCGAGCTAGGCCTGCTCGCAGCCCTCTGTCATTGGGGTGTCCGCACCGGACGCACAACGCTCACCAAGACCGTGCTCGCAGCCGGCGCGACGATCGCGGGCATCGTCGTGTGGGCGGTCTTCCTGGCCGCCGGCGGACACACCGTGCACCTGCCCGAAGTCGCGGAAGCGCTCCTCAAATCAGCCGTCTTCCTCGTCGCGGCGGGCATCCTCGCCACCGGCGGCCGACGGCGCCTCGGTATCGGCTTCGCGGTGGCGGCACTGGTGTCCGTGGTGATCGAGTACACGGTCGGCACGTAGTCGGCTCCAGCTACAACAGATCCACCTCCGCCGGCCACGGTCCCGCACCGGCACGCTCGGCCACGGCGATCGCCTCGGGCGGCAGCTCGGTCAGCCCGATGCTGTTGTCGCGCATGACGCTGCCCTCACCGCTCAGGGGTGGCGTGACCGTGCTGTCCGTCCAGTTGCCGACGGCGCGGTTCTCGACGCCGTACTCGGCCCAGTTGGAGACCCACTTGTAGCCGAGACGGGTCGCGACGTTGCCGGTGACCGTGATGTAAGAGCTCTGTTCATCGAGGTACACACCGTTGCCGTCCGTGCCGCTGGATGGGTGCCGGACTCCGTTGATGTAGTTCGCGGCGATCACCGTGCCGGGCTGCGGGCCCTGGGTATAGATGGCGCCGCCGTCGAAATGGCGGCTTTCGCGGCGCATGACGCCGACGAGACGGTTGCCCCGGATGGTGTTCTCGCCGAGCCAGGGGTCCTGGGCCTCCGGCTGGTTCCAGCCCCAGCCCACGCTGATCCCCGAGTACGGAAGGTCCTCCAGCGTGTTCTGGGAGACCGTGAGCTCCCGGGTGTAGCCGGCCCAGATGCCGACCGAGTCGGTGAACTCGACGCCGACGCCGACGATCGTGTTGAGGGTGACCGTGTTGCGGGCGTCCGCCTGCGACTCGTCCGGATGGGGATCCAGGTCTCCGACGAGGACCGCTCCCCCGGAGATGTCGGTGAAGCGACAGCCGGAGATCAGTGAGTCGGTCGTTCCACGTTCGAGGACGGCTCCGGCGCCGCCGAGACCGGTGAAACAACACTCGACGATCTCCACCTCATGACCGTTCCGAACGGTGACCGCGGCGGCAGGCTTCGTATAGAACCGCCCGGCCATGTCCGAAGGCCCGGTTGCGCCGACCAAGCTGAGTCCGGCCTGCATCCCGGCGTAGCCGTCATCAGTGCCGGGCTGCCGCCACGCCGTGTCGCGGAAGGTGATTCCGCGTAAGGACACCTGGGAGGCGCCTTCAACGACCACCAGGTACTCCAACACCGGCACCACGATCTCGGCCTCGGCCAGCACTTCACCAGGACGCGGCAGGTACGTCACCGTGCGAGCCCGGGAGTCCCACACGAAGGATCCCGGCTCGCGGAGGAGCTCGAGCGCATTGCTGAGGAACATCGACCATTGATGACGCATGGTGGTCACCGCTGTGTCGTCCCAGTGGGGACCGACCCGGCCGGTGCCGGCGATCGAGTTGGTCCAGGCGGGTGTGACGAACGTCAGCAGGTCGGGAGACGCCGACGCCACGCGGCAATGGAAGTCCCGCCATCGCACCTTGAAGACGGCCTCGACGTCCTCGGGCCGCGACCAGCCGGCGACCTCGGTGCCCGACAAGCCGGCGGACGTCACCGAGCAGTCGGCGCTGGAGATCCACGGCCCCCGCGCCCAGGCGGACCGCGCCCCGTTCACGGACAGCTGCCGAGGCGTCCCCGCCGACTCCGGCACGGAGGCCCGCCACCATCCCTCGGGCGTGACCGACCATCCGCCGAGCACCAAGCCGCCGGACACCACCGGTCGCGCCCCGGGAACGGCACGTACTGAGACGCGTTTCGCCCCCTTGAGTACCAGCGGCTCGGCCAGCCGGTAGACGCCGTCGGCCAGCAGCACCTCGACGTCGCCGCCGACCGCGCCCAGGGCGGCGGACAGCTCCGCCGCCGAGGACACCTCGATCGTCCGCGTCATTTCGTCGGGGTCCCCGAGGCCGTGGAAGCCGTGCCGCCTTGCAGCGCCTGCTGGTACTCGCTCCGGATCTGGTCGCCGCCGTTGCTCCGCCACGTCTTCACCGCGGAGTCCAGCGCGCTCAGCGACGACTGTCCGGTGATGATCTGTGCCACCGCGTCGCTCATCGCCTTCCCCAACGCCGTCCCCTTCTTCCCGGCGGTCGGCGAGTACAGACTCGCCGTGGGATCGGCCACCGCCAAGGCGATCTCGTCGGTGTAGGACTTGTACATCAGGTCCGTCAGGTCCTTCTGACCCGGGTAGAACTGCGCCTGAGTGGGCGCCGACAGGTACTTGAAGGTCACGAGCGTGTCGTTCTTCCCCTGCGCCGTCAGCACCGGGTTGTGGTTCTCGTCCAGCGTGTAGTCGGTGCCCTCGACGCCGAAGTTCAGCAGCATGTGCTCCTTGGTGCCGAACGGCGAGGCGAAGAAGTCGCACGCCTTCAGCACGTCGGCCAGCCGTGCCGGGTCCGCCTTCTTCAGCGCCACGCGCGCGAAGTAGATGTTGTCCTTCCACGTCACGCCCTTGCCACCGGCGTGTCCGAACGGCACGAACGGCGCCGGGGCGGCGGCGGGACTGATCTTCTTCGCCTGCTGATATGCCACGCCGAACCCGGGCAGCCCGTCGTAGATGAGTGCGGCTTTCCCGGACTGGAAGGCATCCTCCATCTGGTTCTTGGTCCAGCCCTGCGACCCCGGCAGGTAGCAGCCGGCCTTGTAGACCTTGGCCATGAACTCGACCGCGGCCTTGTATTCGTCGGTCTCGTAGTGGGCGGTCAGGTTGCCGCCGCCGTCCAGCCGCCACATGTTCGGCACACCGAAGATGTGGAGGAACGGCATGGCGGAGAAGCCGCCGTTGCCGGAGGAACCCGCGACCCCGTACTGCTTGCCGGGGACCGTGATCTCCTTGAGCAGCGTCAGGAAGTCGTCCGCGTTCTTGATGTCCCGGCAGTCGTTCACTCCGGCGGCCGCGAACATGTCCTGCCGATAGAAGCCGCTGCCGGCGCTGATGTTGCGCGGGATCGGGATGAAGTACAGCTTCCCGGCCGACGTGCACTGCTCCCACACCGCGGTGGGGATGGCGGCCAAGTGCGGGTACTGCTTCGCCTTGTCCCCGCCGAGCAGCGGGGTCAGGTCGGCGAACTTGGCGGCCAGCAGGCCGGGCAGGTTGGCCGGGTCGGCGGTGATCACGACGATGTCCGGCAGGCTGTCCCCGGCCACCGTCGTCGACAGCTTGGTGTCGTAGTCGTCGCCGACGATCATCGTGATGTCGACCTTCGCGCCGAGCGCCTTCTCCACCGCCTGCCACGCCGGGTTCGCGTCGTGACCGCTCGGCGGCGAGGTGAACAGCGGCGTCATCGCCGAGATCTTGCCGCCGGACAGCGGCGGCGCGGAGTAGGCGGCGACCGGCGCGGCCGGGTACGTGTAGTACGCGGCGGGGACGCCGGCCGCGGTCGCGGGCAGGTCCGGGGCCGCGCCGCCGGCCAGCGGCACGAAGGTCGGCAGCGTCACGTCGGCCGCGGAGGACGCCTTGCCCGCCGTGCTCTTGGCCGACGAACCGCAGCCGGTCAGCGCCAGCGACGCCACGCCGACGCCGCCCCACAGGAAGCTCCGTCGCCCCAGTTCGGCTTTGACAATGTTCTTACCAGACATCGCAGACCACCTTTGCTCGGAGGAGAAACTCGCTTATCCCTTGACGGCGCCGCTGAGCACGCCCTTGGTGAAGTACCGCTGGAGGAAGGGGTAGACCAGGACGATCGGCACCACACTCACCACGACCACGGCCATCTGGATGGCCTGCGTGGAGGCGATCCCCTCCCCGTTGGAGATCGCGTCGCCCTGGGTGACGAACGACCGCAGCACCAGCGCCAGCGGCCACTTCGTGTTGTCGTCCAGGTAGAGCATCGCGTTGAAGAAGGCGTTCCAGTAGCCGACCGCGTAGAACAGCGACACCACCGCGATCACGCCCTTGGACAGCGGCAGCACCACTCGGGTCAGGATCCTGAAGTCCCCCGCGCCGTCCAGCCGCGCCGCCTCGTACAGCTCGCCCGGCAGCGCCATGAAGAAGGAGCGAAGCACCACCAGGTTGAAGGCGCTCACCAGGCTCGGCAGCACCAGCGCGGCGTACGTCCCGAGCAGGCCGAGCTGCTTGACCGTCAGGAAGTTGGGGATGATCCCCGGGTTGAACAGCATCGTGAACAGGGCGATCAGCAGGATGAACCGGCCGCCGACCAGGTCCCGGCGGGACAGGCCGTAGGCCATGCCGACGGTCGCGGCCACGCTCAGCAGCGTGCCGACCAGGGTCACGCCGAAGCTCACCAGCAGCGCCCGCGTGACGATGCCGCCGTTGAACACCGTCCGGTACGCGTCCAGCGTCGGATGTGCCGGCCACGCCACCAGGCCGCCGGCCTTGGCCACGTCGGCCTCCGACGAGAAGCTGGTGGCCAGGACCACGTACAGCGGGTAGACCACGACCACGAAGACCGCCGCGATCACCAGTGCCTTGGCGCCGGTGCCGAGCCGGGAAGGCCGTTCCATCCAGATCGGCCGGCGGGCCCTGATACGACCGCCCGCCCGGGAACCGGCCACGGTCCCGGATCCGGATCCGGCCGAACCGGCCCCGATCTCAACTGTCGCCACGGCGGTACACCCCTTCCTGGCCCAGCAGATGCGCGAACTTGTTGGCCCCGAGCACCAGCACCAGGCCGACCACCGCCTTCACCAGCCCCACCGCGGCCGCCTGGCCCCAGCCGCCGCCCTGCACGCCGTGGTAGTACACGTAGGTGTCGAGCACCTCGCCGGCCGCCGGGCCGACGGTGTCGCGCTGCAACAGGATCTGCTCGAAGCCGACCGACAGGATGCTGCCGAGGTTCAGGATCAGGAGCAGCACCGCCACCGGCAGCAGCCCCGGCAGTGTCACGGCGCGGAACCGCCGCCATCGGCCGGCGCCGTCCACCGCCGCCGCCTCGTACAGCGCGGTGTCGATGTTCAGCAGCGCGGCCAGGAAGATGATCGTGCCCCAGCCGCAGTCCTTCCAGATCGACTCCAGCGCGATCAGCCACGGGAAGAAGCCCGGCGAGCTCATCGCGTCGACCCGCGGCAGGCCGAGGTCGTGCAGCAGGTTCGGCACCACCCCGGTCGGGCCCAGCACCTGCTGGAAGATCGAGACGATGACCACCCAGCCGATGAAGTGCGGCAGGTAGACCACGCTCTGCACCAGCTTGCGGAGCCGCGCGCTGAGCACCGAGTTCAGCAGCAGCGCCAGCCCGATCGGCGCCGGGAAGAATAGCAGCAGCTGAATGAAGCTGATCTTGAAGGTGTTGCCCAGCGCCTGCCAGAACGCCGGATCCCCGGTGAGGTCCGTGAAGTTCCGCAGGCCGACCCACGCGCTGTGGAAGAAGCCGGTGTACGGCTGGTAGTCCTCGAACGCGGCGAGGTAGCCGAAGATCGGCGCGTAGTGGAACACGACGAAGTACACGAAGCCGGGCGCCACGAGCGCCAGCATCACCTTGTCGCGTTTCACGCGCTGCCACAGGGTCAGGCGGCGCGGTCTGACGGTCGTTCCCGGCCCGGATCGGACGGCCTGCGCCGTCTCGGCCGGCATGCGTATGTCGGTCAATGTGGCCCCTGAGGTCGGTGCCGATACAGAAATCGCTTACTAGGTTCGAGGTGACCGTCAGTATTGGCGCGGCCGTTGCGGACTGTCAACAGTTCCGCCGCCGATCTTTCATTATTCGAGATCAGAGGGCTTGCTTCAGATCGGGGGGCACCATCGCCGGGCGAAAAGAGGATCGCATCCCAACGGTAAGCGTGTACTATCCCGCCTCAGTCACATTCGTTGCTGGGAGGAGAGATCCCCTGAGCGCCATCGACCCCACCCCCGCACCGGCCAGGCCGCGAGCCGTGCTCGCCCTGCGCCCGGACGAGGTCCCGGACCTGTTCGGCCCGGAAGCCCTGCACCGGCTCTCGGCCGCGACCCTGGTCGACCCGGACACGCCGGTCGCCGGCCGGCCGGACCAGCTCGCCCCGCGCACCGCCCGCGCCCTGGCCGAGGCCGACATCCTGCTCACCAGCTGGGGATCGCCGCGCATCGACCTGGGCTTCCTGGACGCCGCGCCCAAACTCCGGCTGCTGGTGCACGCCGCCGGCACCATCAAGCCGCTGGTGGTGCCGGAGATCTTCGAGCGCGGCGTGCGGGTGTGCTCGGCGGCCGAGGCCAACGCGGTCCCGGTCGCGGAGTACACGCTGGCCGCGGTCATCCTGGGCGCCAAGCGCGCGTTCCCGGCCGCGGCCCGCTACCGGAGCGGCGTCCGCGCCGCCGACGGCACCCACCGCGACCTGGACGGCCTGGGCTGGATCGGCACCTGGCCGCTGACCGTCGGCGTGATCGGCGCCTCCCGGATCGGCCGCAAGGTGGTGCGGCTGCTGCGCCAGGTGCTGGACGCCGACGTGCTGGTCTACGACCCGTACGGCCTCGGCGGCCTGGACGACGACCCGCGGGTGCGCGCCGCCGACCTGGACGGGCTGCTCGCCGCCTGCGACGTGGTGACCGTGCACGCCCCGCTCACCCCGGAGAGCCGCGGCATGATCGACGCCCGGCGGCTGGCGCTGCTCCGCGACGGCACGGTGCTGGTGAACACCGCCCGCGGTCCCATCGTCGACGGCCCGGCCCTGGCCCGGGAGCTGGCCTCGGGCCGGATCGACGCGGTGCTGGACGTCACCGACCCGGAGCCGCTGCCGCCGGAATCAGAGCTCTTCGACCTGCCGAACGTCTTCGTGACCCCGCACATCGCCGGCTCCCTGGGCCGTGAGGTGCGGCGACTCGGGCTGCTCGCGGTCGGTGAAGTGGAGCGGTTCGCCTCCGGCTTGCCGCTACGCTACGAGGTGTTCCCCGACCAGCTGGACCGTCTGGCATGACGGCCGGCCCCCGCCGAAAGCGATCCGGTATGCCCGACAGCCCCCCGCCGTCCCGCTCCCGGCGGCCCGCGCCCGCCGGCGGCGGTCCGCAGCGCGCGACCGTGCAGGACGTGGCCGAGGCGGCGGGGGTGTCCACGGCCACCGTGTCGCGGGTGCTCAACGGCAACTACCCGGTGGCCGCCGAGACCCGCCGCAAGGTGGAGCGGGCGGTGCGCTCCCTGGGCTACGTGGTCAACGCGCACGCCCGGGCCCTGGCCGGCTCCTTCACCCGCACCGTCGGCATCATCGTCGCCGACGTCGTCGACCCGTTCTTCGCGCACATCGCGCACGGCGTCACCCGCCAGGCCGCCGAGGACGGCAAGCTGTGCCTGGTCTGCAGCACCTACGGCGTGCTCGGCGGCGAGCTGGACCTGATCGACGTCCTCAACGAGCAGCGCGCCGAGGCGGTCGTGGTGGTCGGGGGCGGCGCCTACGACCCCGTCTACAGCCGCCGCCTGGCCGAGCGCGCGAAGGCCCTGAACCGGGCCGGCTCCTGGCTCATCCTGTGCGGCCGTCCCCCGCTGGCCGCGGGCGTCCCCACCGGCGTGATCGACTACGACAACGCCGGCGGCGCGTTCGCCGTCACCGAGTACCTGCTGGGCCTGGGCCACCGCCGGATCCTGTACCTCGGCGGCCCGGAGGAGCTCTCCACGCACCACCTCCGCCTGGAGGGCTTCCGCAAGGCGCACGCCGCCCGCGGCCTCCCGGTCGACGAACGCCTGATCCAGCGCGGCGCCTTCAGCCGCCGCTTCGGCTACGAACGCACGGCCCAGCTGCTGGAGAGCGGCGAAGCCGGCGGCTTCACGGCGGTGTTCGGCGGCAACGACAACGTCGCGGTCGGCGTCCTGCAGGCGGCCCGCGAGGCGGGCCTCCAGGTGCCGCGCGACCTGTCGGTCGTCGGCTACGACGACATCCCGCTGGCGAGCGAGGTGCTGCCCGCGCTGACCACGGTGCACCTGCCGCTGGAGCAGATGGGCCGCGAGGCGGTGCGCCTGGCGGCGGTGCTGCGCGGCGAGGCCGAGGGGTCGAAGGACACCCGGCATCTGGGGACGCACCTGGTGATCCGGGACTCGACCGGGGCGCCCTCGGCACCGGTCGGCTGAGCGCGTCCCGCTCGCCGAGACTTCGCGAAGACTTCTCGAACGTGGAAGGGGCCGCTCCGTGGCTCAGTCGTACCCTGATTCGCCGGTCCCCGGCCGTCCGGAATGGCAGGCGGCGGCGGACCGCTGGCTGCTGACGGCACGGAACCACGCGCACCGTGACGGTGCGCTCATCCTGCCACCGGGGCGGGTTTCGCAGAGCGGCCCGCTGAGCGACGGCATGGAGGGCTTCTGCCGCAGTTTCCTGATCGCCGCGGCGCGCCTCGCCGGAGCCGATGACGGCGATCCCCACGGACACGCGGAGTTCTACGCCGACGGCCTCGCGGCGGCGATGGACGTGTGGCCGCGTGCGGTGTCCCGGACGGACTGGCCCGACGCGGGCATCACCCAGCCGGCGGTCGAGGCGGCCAACCTGGCGTTCGGCTTGGCACTGTGCCGGCAGCAGGTCTGGGACCGGCTGGACGAGCGGACCCGCGAGCGGCTGGCCGACTGGCTGCGGCACCACGCGTCGCTGACGGTGTGGGACAGCAACTGGCTGCTGTTCACCGCGATCCCGGAGGCGTTCCTGAACTCGGTCGGCGTGGATATGCCCGGCGGACATGGAGCCGAGAACGTCGAACGTGTCGAGTCCTGGTACCTCGGCGACGGCTGGTACAACGACGGTCCGCCGCCGCCCGAGGGCACGGGCCGCAACATCGACCACTACAACGCCTGGGTGATCCAGCCGTTCCTGTGGCAGTGGTACCGGCTGCGCGGCGCGGTGGAGGAAGGGTGGCGGGTCGAGCGGTTCCGTGAGCGGCTGGCCGCCTTCGCGGCGACGAACGCGCTGCTCTTCGCCCCGGACGGCGCGCCGCTGCATCTGGGACGTTCACTCACCTATCGCCACGCGGTGCTCGGCGGACTGTGGGCGGCCGCGTTGGAAGGCCTCGACCGGGGAGTCGCCCGGTCCATCGGCGGCAGCACGTTGCGATACTTCGACCGGCTGGGAGTCGACGGCTCCGAGCCGCCCTCCCTCGGCTGGAGCGCGGCGGAGTTCTTGCCCTCGGTCCAGGTCTACAGCGGTCCGGGGTCGCCGTACTTCGCGGGGATGGGGTTCCTCGGGCTCGTGGCGCCCGCCACGGATCCCCTGTGGGCCGAAGGGCCCGAGCGGACCGAACCGAGTTCGCAGGCGTCCGGGTCCACTCCGGTGATCCTCCGTTCGCTCGGCTGGGGCATCCAACGCGCCGACGGCATCGTGCGCGTCGTCAACCACGGCAGCGACCACTCGCTCTCCCCGCACGACGTCGGCGACCCGCACTACGCCAAGTTCGCCTACTCCACCCACACCGCTCCCGGCACCGGCGACGCATGGTCCGACCGCGCCTGGAACGACGGCCCCGACAGCCATGTCGCCCTGCTCGACGCATGGGGCCGTGCCACCCAGCGCGGCCCGATCCTGGGCACGGCCTCGGGTGACGGCTTCCTCGCCTCCTGGCACCGGCCCCGCCTCGGCGCGACCGGCACGCCGCTGCCCGGAGCACGCGTGGTCACCGTCTCGATGATCGACGACCGCTGGGAACTGCGATGCCATCTGGTCACCGCCCCGGCCGGCTGGTCGGTCCGCGAAGGCGGTCACATGGTCGCCGATTCCGAACCCCCGCACGCGGAATCCGAACCCGTCCCGTGGGCTCGCACCATCGCCGGCCTCCGCTCTTCGCTCACCCCCGTGCACGGCTACACATCCGGCGCCATCGTTCGCCACACCGCTGCCAACGCCTTCGGCCCCCACGCGGCCACTCCTCTGCTCCACGGCCGCACGGATCACAGCGTGGGCACGACGCTCCACCTCGCCTTTCACACCCTGGACCGCGCCACCGCACTCACTCTGCCGCCGGTGACCGTGACCGGTACCCGTGTACGGGTCGCCCAGACCGTCGTCGACCTGGCCGGCCTCTTCGACTCTTGACAGCAGGGGAAACGCTCACCAAACTCCTGCCGAGCAAGCGCTTACCCACATCCCATCTTGGTGAAAAGCGTTCCCAGCGGAGGGTTAAGTAAGCGCTTACCGTCCAGTGACCAGGAGGAAGCCCCGTCATGAAGCTCCAACCACGGTCCCGTCCCCTCGCCGCGGCACTGCTCGCCGCCGCACTCGGCGTCGCCGTCGCCGGCGGCGCCGCGGCCTCCACCCCGACGTTCCCCACCTACACCCTCGACACCACGCGCTCGCTCAACTCGACTCTGCGAGGCGACATCGCCGGTTCCGCGTTCGTCGGCGCCGACGGGCAGTTCCACTGGCTGAACTCGTATGCGACCTACGCCACCACCGACACCGGCTCGTACACGAACACGTTCACCAACTCCGACCTCGGCGCGCTGAACGCCCAGATGGGCAGCGGCACGACCGAGGTCTCGGCCGACACGTACTACGACCGTCCCGGCTCGCTCTGCTACCAGACCGACAAGGACGCCGCGCATCCGGCGCCCTCGCCCTTCGAGGACGACCACTGCGACATCGTCGGCGTCTGGGTCGATCCGGCCACCGGCACCTGGTACGGCGTCGTCAACGACGAGTACGACTTCGCGCCCTGGGCCACCGACAACCCCACCGTCGCGCAGCGGATCCAGTCCGGCGTGCACGGCAACCGGATCCTCACCGCCTCCTCCACCGACCAGGGCCAGACCTGGGCCTTCGGCGGTGAGATCGTGACCTCGCCGTTCACCGACGACGACGCCTTCGACGCCACCGCCGCCCCCGGCGCGAAGACCTGGAACTACGGGGTGGCCGGCACGCGCCTGTTCATCGACCACGCGACCGGCTACTTCTACCTGGTCTACAACACCCAGGTGAAGACCAAGCCCGGCCTGACGACCGTCGCCGCCTGGAACACCCTGGCCCGCGCCCCGATCAGCGGGAAGATGGCGCCGGGCACGTGGAACAAGTTCAGCGACGGCACCTGGACGCAGCCCGGCATCGCCGGAACCGACGGGACGGTCGAGAACCCGCTCGGCCTCGTGGCGTCCTACACCCCGTCCGCCGACCGCGTCGACTTCACCGGCAAGGGCGCGGACGGCAAGACGGTCGACTTCCGGACCGTGTGGCCGTCCAGCAACACCTTCACGTTCTCCGACGCCTCCGGCGCCTCCTACACCGCCAACACCTCCACCGGCGCCATCACGGACTCCACGGGCGCGACCGTGGCCTCGGTGGCGTATCAGGACCCGGCGTTGAACAGCTCGGTCACGGTGGCCACCTCCAGTTCGAAGGTGGTCATCACGGTCACCGATCCGAACGGCCTGGCCACCACGCAGACCGTCTCGAACAACGTCCTGGAGGACGTCACCACGCACCGGCTCTACGTCTCGCCGCCGGTCAACGAGTCTGCGATCACGCTGAACGTGTACTCCAGCAACTCGTACCTGTCGGTCGGCTACGACAAGTACGTGTACCAGTCCACTGACTTGGGTGCCGCCAACACCTGGAACGTCGTGGGCGCGGCGCCGTCGGGCGCGTCCAACGCCTACCTGACCAGCCTGGACTACGGCAGCCTGACCAACCAGAACGTCAGCAGCCGCTCCTACCGCACCGTCTCGTCGCTGACCGGTGGGATGTGGGACATCTCGGCGACACCGCACTCCGCCGGCCAGACCCACTTCCTGACCGGCAGGACGCCGGCCGACGGCAGCGGCGCCGCGCTGAGCAGCACCTCGACCTACGGCCTGAGCATCGGCGGCACCGCGCTCGCCGACGGGACCGGCACGTCGGCCGGCGCGTGGAAGCTCGTACCGGTCGCCGACGCCTTCAACGCCACCTACTCCAGCGGCTTCTACCGCCTCCAGAACGTCGGCACCGGCAAGTTCCTCCAGGTTCCGGGCTCGACACCGGCCGCGCAGCGCGCTCTCGGCGCGTCCGTGGCGACCGGAGCGCAGCAGGCCGACTTCAGCTCGTCCGGCGACGGCGGCCAGGGCTCGCCGTCGGGCAGCGACCAGTGGTACCTGCAGCCGGTCGGCAGGGACACGCCCCAGACGCTGTCGCCGTCCAGCTCGGCGGCCGACATCGCCGCCGCCACGAACACGTCGCTGACCGGTGTGACCTCGTACAAGCTGGTCAACCGGAACAGCGGCCTGGTGCTGGAGAACGTCGGCGGGACCTGGCGGCTCGCGGGTCAGGACTTCGGCGACGCCGGCCAGCCGGTGACCATCAGCAAGCTGTCTTGAGCGATGGGGATCCGCGGAGGTCCGCGGTGACCGTTCCGCGGAGGTCCACGGCGACCGTTCCGCGGATCCCCTGCACGTTTTGTTCGAGAGAGTCCGCTAGCGTCGACACGTGCCCAACCGCGAACTGGAAGAACAGTCGGCGTCGGAGACCCCTGAGGCGGCGGAACCCGCGAAACCCCGCCGCCGCGGGCGGCGCCGGATCGCCGCGGCCGGGGGCGGTGTCCTGGTACTCGGCGGGGCGGCGACGATCGCGGTGTTGGCCGTGAACGGCTCCGGCGGGCCGCCCAAGCCGGATCTGGCCCGGGTCCCGCCGGACTTCCGCACCTTCGCGAGCGCTCTGCCGTGGCCCACCGACGGCGAGACGGCACTGTGGGCCGACGGCGTAGGCGACCTCGGCACCTGCGGGAAGCAGACGGCGGTGCCGATAGCCAGTGTCGCCAAGGTGATGACCGCCTATGTGGTCCTGCGCGATCATCCGCTGACGGGCACGGACCCGGGTCCGGACATCACCGTCGACGACCAGGCGGGGTTCGAGGCCTTCTCCCGCGACGAGAGCTCCGCGCCGGTACGCTCCGGACAGCGCATCAGCGAGCGCACGCTGCTGGAGCTGATGATGGTCCCCTCCGCGAACAACGTGGCGCGCCTGCTGGCCCGCTGGGACGCGGGCAGTGAGCCGGCGTTCGTGGCCGAGATGAACGCCGCCGCGGCCGGCCTGGGGATGACCGACACGGTCTACACCGACGCCGCCGGGTTCGACGCGGCGACCCGCAGCACCGCGGCGGACCAGCTGAAACTTGCCGAATCAGCCCTCACCGACAGCACCCTGCTGAACCTGACCGCCCAGCACGAAACCCGGGTCCCGGACGACCCGACGCTGCTGCCGAACACCGACTCGCTGCTCGGCACGGACGGCGTGGTCGGCGGCAAGACCGGATCCAGCACCCCGGCCGGAGGCGCGCTGATGTGGGCGGCGCACCGCACCATCGGCGGCCGGGACCGGCTGGTGCTCGGGGTGGTGCTGCACCAGAACGCCGGCACGACCTCGGAGCAGGGGCTGGCCCGGGCGCTGACCGTGAGCCGACGGCTCATCGCGGCCCTCGGCTGAGCCGGACCCGGAAAGATGATGGGACCGGCGCCAGTGGGGGGAAGTCCAGCGGCCGGTCCCGGCTTCGCGTCACGCATCCGCCTGTGGGGGGTGGCGGGCGGCGGAGAGGCCTCCCCGAGGGTAACCGGCGGCGATTGCGCTCGGATTGCGCGGCTCTTGCACGGCGGATATCAGAGCTCTTAGGGGGTTGGGCGATAGAAGGGCGGGTCAGGGGGCCAGGGGATCGGGGGGTCGGAGGGTCGGGGGGTCGGAGGGTCGGGGGGTCAGAGGGACGGGAGGGGTCGGAGGGTCGTAGGTCGGAGGGCCAGAGGGGGCGGAGTGTCTGGGGTCAGGGGGTGAGCACGCGGTCCAGGAAGCCCTGCAGGTTCGCGACCGCGCGCAGGATGCGGCTCGATCGGTCGATCGACTCGTCCAGGTCCCCGCCCACCGCCGAGGTCTTGATCCCGCGCACGAACAGCGAGCAGGCCAGATCGGTGCACAGATACTGCCCGATCGAGTTGCCCTGGCGCCCGGACTCCCCGGTACGGCGCGCGGTCATCAGCGCGACGCCGCCACCGGTGCGGGTGGTCAAGCAGATCGAGCACATGCTGCGCGAGGCGAAGCCGCGGGCGCTGCCGCCGGAGGCCCGCAACGAGATGCCGACCAGGCGGGTGTCCCGCTCGGCGACCAGGTAGGCGCGCTCGGGGGCGCCGGGATCGCGCCAGCCGAGGAAGTCCAGGTCGGCCCAGGGCAGGTCGGCGAAGTCGGCGGGCAGCCCGAGCCGCGAGGCCTCGCCCTTGGAGCAGTTGACGAAACTGGCGCGGATCTCGCGCTCGGTGATCGGGTCCATGCCTCGTACGCTAAGCTTGCCTAAGTGACTTAGGCAAATCATGAAGGAGATTAGGAAGCGATGGCACGCGCCGGCCTGTCCGCCGAGGTCCTCACCACCACGGCCGCCGACCTCGCCGACGAGATCGGCTTCGACCGCCTGACCCTGGGCGCCGTCGCCCGCCGGTGCGGAGTGAAGGAGCCGAGCCTGTACTCGCACGTCGAGAACGCCCACGCCCTCCGCGTCCGGGTGGCGGGCGCGGCCCTGAGCGACCTGGCCGACCGCATCGCGGACGCCGTCGCCGGCCGCTCCGGCCACGACGCTCTCAGCGCTTTCGCGTCCGCGTACCGGGACTACGCCGCCGAGCACCCGGGTCGCTTCGCCGCCGCGCGGATGACGACCCTGCCCCCGGAATCCGACGCGGCCGCGGCTGCCCGCCGCCACTCGGACCTCACCCGCGCGCTGCTCCGGGGGTACGCCCTCGGCGAGCCGGCCGAGACGGATGCGGTCCGCCTGATCGGGGCCATGGTGCTCGGATTCGTCACGCTGGAAGCCGGAGGATCCTACGCGCACCATCCGCGCGAGGCGCAGGCGTCGTGGGCGGCGGCCGTCGACGCGCTCGATGTCGCGTTGCGGAACTGGCCGAAGGGTTCCTAGCTGTACTGCAGCGCCTCGGCGGTCTTTCGGGGGTCGGTTCGCTGCGGTTGGTGTGGGGGTGGGGGCTGTGGAGTCGGCGGGTTGCTGTTGGTGTGGCTTCGCGTTCGCGCCCAAAGGGCGGGACGCGATGCCTCCGGCGGCCCTCCGGGGGCGCCTGCGCGGCGGGCGGCCTCGGCTC
>NZ_BAAAQM010000046.1:0-85279 GCF_039531675.1 Catenulispora subtropica | reverse complement strand
CGATCTTCTCCAGGTTCTCCGACTCGTTGTACGTCGGGATGATCACCAGGACGCTCGGGGTGGGCAGGTCGGTCAACGTGTTCGGCCTTTCGCGGCGGCGGTGAGCGAGGCGGCGTCCCGCTCGGGGCTCGTCACTGTGTTCTCCTCAGGCGCCGCATCGGGCAGGGTATCGGCTCGGCCTCTGATTCCGGGAATCAGGGCCCGGACGCGTCGCAGTGTCGTCCGCGCGCCGGCCAGTCCGATCGCGGCCACCAGCCCCGCGAGCGCGAACAGGTACTCGGGCCACGCGCCGACCTTGTCGGCGAACGTCCGCTCGGTGCCGCGCCGGACCTCCATGTCCAGGTACCGCGCCTGGTACTCGCCGGTCCGGGCGAGCACCTTGCCCCGGGGGTCGATCACCGCCGACACCCCGGACGTCGCCGCCTCCAGGGTCCAGCGGCCGTGTTCCACGGCGCGCAGCCGGGCGATCGCCAGCTGCTGGTAGGTCTGGCCGGTGCCCATGTAGGAGGCGTTGTTGCTGGGCACCAGCAGCACCTGGCCGCCGCCGTTGACGGCGTTGCGGACCACGTCGTCGTAGGCGACTTCGAAACAGATCACCGCGGCCACCGGCACGCCGCCGAGGGTCAGGTCGCCGCGGCCGTGGCCGGGGACGAAGTCCCGCGGGATCATGTTGAACCGCTTGATCATCTTGGTGAGGATGTCGCGGAACGGCAGATATTCGCCGAACGGCACCAGGTGGGTCTTGTCGTAGGTGGCGCCCATGCCGCCGTCGGCGCCCGGCGTCCACACGATGAGCCGGTTCAGCACGTTCGTGCCCTCGGGGTTGGCGTTGATCACGGCACCGACCAGCACCGGCACCCCGACCGCGTCCACGGCCCGCTGGATCTCGTCCTTCACGCCGGGGTCGGTGTAGGGATCCATGTCCGAGCCGTTCTCCGGCCACACCACAACGTCCGGCTTGACCGCCTTGCCCGCGCGGATGTCGGCGGCGAGCGCCTCGGTCTCCTTCACGTGGTTGTCCAGCACCGCCGCCTGCTGCTCCTCGCGGCCGAAGCCCAGGCGCGGCACGTTGCCCTGGATCAGCGCGATGCGCAGCGGCGTCCCGGCGTCCGGGGAGCGCAGCGGCACGGCGAACCCGGCCATCGGGGCCGCGAGGGCGGCGACGAGCAGCACCGCGGCCCACTGGACGCCGGAGAAGCGCCCCGCGGCGAACCGCGCCCCGGCCTCGCGGCCGGCCTGCTGTTCGCGGCGCAGCACGACGACCGCGCGCCACAGCAGCGTCCCGGTCAGCGCGACCGCGAACGTCACCAGCGGCGCCCCGCCGACCGCGGCCAGCGGCGTGAACGGGGAGTCCGGCTGCGAGAACGCCAGCCGGCCCCAGGAGAACCCGCCGAACGGCCAGCGCGAGCGCACGAACTCCTCGCCGACCCACAGGCACGCCTGCCACAGCGGCGCGAACCGGGTGCGCGACACCCTCGCCATCGCCCAGCCGAACGGGATGAAGTAGAGGGACTCGATGACGCCGACGGCCTCCTGGGCGCCCGGCCCGAAGACCCGCAGGAACTGGAACGCCACCCAGCAGAAGCCGGTCCCGAACCAGAAGCCGACGACCATGCCGCGCCGGCCCGCGCTCCCGCCCGTCGCCCGACCGCCACGCCCCATGGAGGGGCTACCCGCGGCAACGCTGAACAGCGCCGAGGCCGCGGCCACCGCCAGCGGCGCCACCGGCCACCAGCCCACCGGCGCGAAGGCCAGGTTCAGCGCGGCGCCGGCCAGCAGCGCCAGGGCCGCCAGCCGCACCGCCTCGCGGCTCGGCCGGCGCCGGAACCAGCGCCGGCGCCCCGGGCCGCCGGCCTCTTGCTCACTCACCAGCGCGACCCACCCTAGAAAGATCTGCGGACACCTTCTGCGCACCCTACCGGAGCAGGATCTCAAGACGGGACGGCACACGGAAGACACTGGAACAGCACGGAAAATGCGGAATGAACGGGAAACGCCCCCGGAGCACGCGAAAACCCGGCGGCACCCTTCGGACCGGCCGCGGACCCGCTGGCCGCGAGTCCCGCACACCGTTGTCTACTGGATCCGCCGGGTTCCCGGTGAAGACCCACCCGTGGTTCGCCGCCACCGCCGCGGTGCCCCCGTCGTGTCGCTCGGCGCCGGATCGCCCCGAGCGAGACAGGACCACCGTGCGACGGCGTTCGGCCGGTGGACGTAGGCACCGACGGTACCCGGACTCCTGTGGCGCCTGTCAACCAGTGATCCGACCAGTCGTGGCCTGGGCGGGAGGAGAGAAGCCGCAGGTCACGGCGCCCGACCCGGACGGGCCCGCGGCCCGGGACGATCACTCGGAAAGGCGCGGAACACATGTGGGAACGAATCACGGCGAACCGGGCCGCTCAGACCTGCCCCAACCGTCCCGAATCGAACACGGTGCGCCCGCGCACCACGGTGCGGGCGGCGGTCGGCAGCGGCCGGCCCGGCGTGAGGTCCGGCAGCCCCGGCACGCCGGAGCGCGGGTCGGTCGACCACGCCGACAGCCGCTCGTCGGCGGCCTGCACGATCACGTCCTCCGGATCCACGTCCCACACCGCGTAGGTGGCCGGCTCGCCCAGCACCAGCATCCCCGACGCGGTCGCGCGCGAGCCCAGCGCGCGCCACCCGCCGCGGGTGTGGGCCGCGAAGGCCGCGCGCACCGAGATCCGGTGCTCGGGCGTCCGGTGGAAGGCCGCCGCGCGCACCGTGCCCCAGGGATCCAGGGCGGTCACCGGCGCGTCCGACCCGAAGGCCAGCGGCACCCCTGCCTTCTGCAGCGCGGCGAACGGGTTCATCGCCCGCGCCCGCTCGGCACCGAGGCGCTCGGCGTACATACCGGCCTCACCGCCCCACGCCGCGTCGAAAGCCGGCTGGACGCTGGCCACGATCCCGAACGCCAGCAGCCGCTCGACGCCGCCGGCCGGGAGCATCTCCGCGTGCTCGACCCGGTGCCCGATCCGGTGGAGGGCATCGCGCCCCACTCGCGCGGCGGCCGCGTCGAAGCCGTCCAGCAGCGCCGCCATGGCGCCGTCGCCGATCACGTGGAAGCCCGCCTGCACGCCGGCCTCGGTGCACTGCACGACGTGCTCGGCGACCTGCTCGGCGGTGGCGTAGGAGGCGCCGAGGGTGTCCCGGTCGGCGTAGGCGTGCGCCAGGCACGCGGTGTGGGAGCCGATCGATCCGTCCAGGAACAGGTCGCCGCCGGCGCCGACCGCGCCCAGCTCCAGCGCCTTCGCCGCCGCGCCGAACTCGCCCCAGTACCCGAACACCTCGGGGCCGGCCAGCTCGCGCCCGGCGGCCAGCACCTGCAGGAAGTCGGCCTCGCCGCTGATGTCCGGACCGCCGCACTCGTGGACGGCGCCGATGCCCAGCTCGGCCGCCCGCCGCAGGGCCTCGGCCTGCAGCGCGCCGCGCGCGCCGGGGCTCAGCATGCTGTAGGCGGCCTTGCGGACGAGGTGGTGCGCGTCCTGCCGCGCGATGCCCGCCTCGGCGTCGAACCCGGCCGCGCCCCGGACCTCGGGGACCGCCGCCACCAGCGCCGAGGACACCAGGGCGCTGTGCACGTCGGCCCGCGACAGGTACGCCGGCCGGTCACCGACCGCCCGGTCGAGCTCGGCCTGGGAGGGCGCGCGCCGCTCCGGCCACCGGGACTCGTCCCAGCCCTGGCCGATCACGGTCGCGCCCTCCGGGAGGCTCCCGGAGAAAGAGGCGATGTGGTGCAGGGCGTCGGCCAGGGAGGCCGCGTCGTGCAGGTCCAGGCCGACCAGGGACAGGCCGGTGGAGGTGAGGTGGACGTGGGCGTCCACGAACGCCGGGGTCACCAGCGCGCCGCGCAGCTCGACGATCTCGTCGACCGCGTCCGCGTGCGCCACGTCGGCGGCGCTGTCCGAGCCCAGCCACGCCACCCGGCCGTCCTCGACCAGCATCGCGGTCGCGAACGGCTCCTCCGGCGAGTGGATCGTCCCGCCGCGCAGCAGGACGCGGGACGGGATCGGGCGCTCGGGATCGGCGGCGGCGGTGTTCGTCATGGGGACCAGTGTCTCGCACGGCTTACCGGCCCCCGCGCCGACCTCAGCCCATGCCGCGCATCCGGTCCTCGAACGGCGTCGAGAGCACCACCGTGGTCCGGGTCGACACCTCGGCGGCGGTGCGGATCCGCCCCAGCAGCGACTCCAGCTCCCCCGCGGTCCCGACCCGCACCTTCAGGATGTAGTTCTCGTCCCCCGCCACGCTGTAGCAGTCCTCGACCTCGGCGAGGTCCTTCAGCCGGTCCGGCACGTCGTCCGGCGCCGCCGGGTCTATCGGCTTCACCGAGATGAACGCCGTCAGCCCCAGGCCCAGCGCCTCCGGGTCCACCACCGCCCGGAACCCCCTCAGCACCCCACGCTCCTCCAGCTTCTGCACCCGCTGGTGCACCGCCGAAGTCGACAGCCCGATCAGCTTCCCGAGGTCGGTGTAGCTCATCCGGCCGTCGGCGACCAGGGCCGCCACGATGTGCCTGTCGATATCGTCCACGCGCCAACCGTAGATCCTGCGGCGGTCCCCCGCCTACACGGCATACCCTGCCGCTCGTGCGGCGGCAGCCGGGCCGGTGCTCCTCGAAGACGCCTGATCCTCAGCAGGGCTTGAGTCTCCACCCGCTGGAGGCCGGAAGGTGGGACCCATGACGGACGACGCCCGCTACACCATCGGCGACCTGGCCCGCCGCACCGGCCTGCCGGTGAAGACGATCCGGTTCTACGCCGACGAGGGCATCGTCCCGGAAACCGGCCGCACCCCGGCCGGCTACCGCGTCTACGACCTCGCCGCCGTCGCCCGCCTGGACCTGGTCCGGACCCTCCGCGACCTCGGCGTCGACCTGCCGACCGTCCGCCGCGTGCTGGCGCGCGAGGCGACGCTGGCGGAGGTCGCCGCGGCGCACGCCGAGGCCCTGGACGTGCAGATCCGCACGCTCCGCCTCCGGCGCGCGGTGCTGGGCGCGGTGGCGGCGAGGGGTGCCACACATCAGGAGATGGACTTCATGCACAAGATGGCCCGCCTGTCGGACACCGAACGCAAGCGCATGATCGACGACTTCGCCGACACGGTCTTCGGCGGCCTGGACGCCAACCCGGAACTCGTGGAACTCGTCCGCGCCGCCACCCCCGACCTCCCCGACGACGCCACCCCGGACCAAGTCGAGGCCTGGATCGAACTCGCCGAACTGACCCAGGACCCCGCCTTCCGCACCAGCGTGCGCCGCATGGCCGAGTACCAGGCCGCGGAACGCGCCGCCGGCGACACCACCGGCCTCCACCACGAACTGACCGACCAGGTCCGCACCCTCATCACCCAGGCCATCGCCGACGGCGTCGACCCCGAATCCCCCGCCGCCGCCCCGATCATCGCCCACCTGGCCGCCCGCTACGCGACCACCTTCTCCAAGCCCGACGACGAGGCGCTGCGCGCCTGGCTCTGGCACCGCCTCGAAGTGGCCTGCGACCCCCGCGTCGAGCGCTACTGGCGCCTCCTGGCCGCGATCAACCGCTGGCCCGAACCCGAGACGCTGGGACCGGTGTTCGACTGGTTCCTGCGAGCCCTGCGACCGCGGATGGGACAGGCTCAGGCACAGGGGTAGCCGGCAGGCTCCATGGTTCAGTTGGGGGGCGCGGGCGCCGCTTCATCGCCCCCGCCCCCGCAGCCACCGCCCCGCAACCACCGCCCCACCGCAGCGAAGTCCGCACCGGTCAATCCCCGCGTGGGCCGCGGCACCCGCGGGGTCATGATGTCCACGGTAGGGCGTTCTTCGACATGATCGTTCATATCTCAGTCGGGCCGGGTTCCACGCAGAACTCGTTGCCTTCGGGATCACGCATCGATACCAGGTGGTCGAAGCGCTGGAGGACGGTGGCTCCGAGTGCTTCCAGACGAGCCACCTCGTCCGCCATCAGGCCGGGGGCCCGCAAGTCGAAATGCACCCGGTTCTTCGCGGCCTTGGGTTCCGGGACCCGTGTGAACCAGATGTTCGGCGCGCCCCAACCGGACGCCTCGACGAACGCCTTGTCCGCAGTCGAGTCCTCGTCCACGTCCGAGCCCAGCGCGGAGGCCCAGAACCGGGCCAGGACCAGGGCGTCGGTCGCGTCGAACGAGACCGACTTGATGACGCTGTACATGGCATGACCTTCTTTCGTCGAGGGCCGATCCCTCGGGCTTCGGTGATCTTTGTCAAGCAAGAACGGCGAGCGGCGGCATCCAGGCACCACCGGTGATAAGCACCCGGACTCACCCTGTCAGTACCTTCGCCTACCGTGCATCACGGTCCTTGGTCTTCTCCGCGGTCTCTTCGTGTCGTGCAAGCCAACGGCCGCCCACTTGTGACAAGCTAGAGGCCTGTTATCCGGAGCGACTACCGGAGAGGAACCGAAGTGCCGCCATCGTCGGCCCCAGGCGCCGCCACCCCGCCCGCGGCGAGCGTCTCGATCGAGGCCTGGACCGAGCGGGTCATCGCCGAGCGGGAGGTCAGCCAGGCGCGGGCGCGGCAGCTGCGCTGGGTGGCCGGGGAGCTGGCGCTGGTCCGCAACCATGAGGACTTCCCCTTCCGGGACGCCGCCACCGCCGCCGAGCTGCTCCAGCCCGGCGCGATAAGCGCCTATCTCGACCTGGCCGCCCGCGGGGAGCTGCGGCGGCGGGCCAAGGCCGGTGACGCCCGGGCCACCACCGCCTCCATGCGGATCCGGGCCGACTGCCTGAAGATCCTCGGGGAGCACGCGGGCATCCTGGTGGCCGTCGCCGACCGGCCCGGGCTGCCCGAGCTGCGGGAGACGGTCGACGGTCCGTCGCGGTCGCAGCTGCGCGAGTACCTCGCCAAGCGTGCCGAGATCGTCGGGGCGCCGGCCGGGCGGGTGCGGTTGTTCGCGCTGATCGGGGTGGAGCTCGACACCGGTGCCCGGGTCGGCGAGCTGGCCGCGCTGACGCTGGCCGATCTGGAGGACGATCTGAGCGCGGTGCGTATCGTGCGCCGGCCCCAGGCCCGCACGGTCAGCGAGGCGGTCGAGGAGAAGGTCGCCCTGTCCGACGGCACCCGCGCCGCCCTGAAGGCCTGGCTGGAGGTGCGGGAAACCTTGGTGCAGCCGCTGCACGGCACCGCCAAGGCCCTGTGGGTCTCGGTCAGCCCGAACCACGCCGGGCGCCTGAACGTCGAGGGTGAAGCCGTGCGGCGCCCGCCGGGGATGCCGCTGATGCCGCGCGGCATGCAGCGCGCCTACACGCGCGCCGTGGTGGAGGCCAACATGGCGCTGGCCGGGTCGCCGGGCTGGATCCCGCTGCCGTCGCGCTTCGAGCAGCTGCGGCGGGCGGTCACGGACCGGCGCAAGCGGGAGGACGAGCAGGCCGCCGCGGAAGGCGCCGAGACGGCGTAGCGGCGCCGTGGACGCGGCACTTGGAAACGGCGAAAGGCGGCGGCCCGTGGAGATTCTCCACGGGCCGCCGCCGTAACTACACGCGAAACGCAGGATTCAGCAGCCGCTGCTGAAAATACCCCGTGCGCTGACGCCGCCGTTCCTTACCGCGGCTGCTGAGGCGGCTGCTGCGGCGGCATGTAGCCGGGCTGGACGGCCTGGGTCGGCTGGTTCGCCGCCGGGTCGTACTGCCCGCCCCACTGGCCGCCCTGCTGCGGCGGCTGCGGGTTGCCCCACTGCTGCTGCCCCTGCTGCCCCTGACCCTGCTGGCCGGCCCACTGCTGCTGGCCGCCCTGCTGGCCGTAGGCCGGGGAGTTGCCCGCCTGGCCGTAGTTCTGCTGGCCGTAGCCGGCACCCTGCTGCTGGTTCCAGCTCTGGGCGGAGCCGCTGGACGCCGAGGCGCCGCCGGCGGTCACCGACAGCTGGGCCAGGACCGCCAGGACCGTGCCGGCGAGCAGGACCACGATGCCGATCCAGGCACCGAGGCCGAAGAGCTGGAGGCTGTAGTGCGTACCTGTCGGAAGGCCGTCGGAGCCGGTGAGCTCGTCCTTGACCTTGTTGTGGCCGAGCAGGCCGGCCAGCACGGCGAAGATCAGCGCCAGGCCGGTGCCGCCGACGGCGATCCAGCCCATCACCGCCTTCTTCTGCAGGTAGGCCACGACCACGCCGGCGATCGCGATGACCGCCGCGACGATGAGCAGGATGCCCCAGATCTTCGGGTACCCGTCGGCGCTGCCGCTGTGGCCCTTCGACGACACGCTGCCCAGCGCGGTGAAGTCGATCGTGGTGGCCTGGTCGCCGTCACCGATCTTGATCGAGGCCCACGGCATCGCGAACGTCAGGATCGCGGCGATCGCGGCCGCACCGGCGGCGGCGTAGAAGCCCCAGAACTTGCCCCAGGTGTCCCCGCCCCCCGAAGCGGAAGCGCCACCACCGTAGGAGGCGCCACCGTACTGCTGCTGGGCAGGCTGCGCCTGCCCGTAAGAGGGCTGAGCCGCCCCCCACTGCTGCTGGCCCTGCTGCTGAGCGGGCTGCTGCTGTCCCCAACCCTGTTGCGCGGGCTGCTGCTGTCCCCAACCCCCGGGCTGGGGGTAGTTCTGATTCGGCTGCTGCGTCATGGGCAGCACGCTACATGGTCTGCAGTATCGCTGATAAGACGATCCACAACCAGAGGCCGATAGGCCCCGATTTGTCCCGACCCACTGTGGGGAGCGGTCCCCTCGGGGCCCGTCGTTTTACGTATGCGGTTATACGCGTGGCCGCTCACGCGGCTGTACGGAAACTGTCAGATGACGTACAGAGACTGTCAGATGGCGGAGAATCAAGCGCGCGTCAGCGCCCTACTGATAACGAGTCGCTGGACCTGATTGGTTCCCTCGACGATCTGCAGCACCTTCGCCTCGCGCATGTAGCGCTCGACCGGGAAGTCCGCGGTGTAACCGTAACCGCCGAAGACCTGCACAGCGTCGGTCGTCACGCGCATCGCCATGTCAGTGCAGTACAGCTTCGCCATCGCAGCCTCGGTGCCGTACGCCAGTCCCTCGTCCCGGCGCCGAGCCGCCGCCAGGTATGCCGCACGGCCCGTCGCCACGCCGGTCGCCATGTCGGCGAGCAGGAAGCCGAGACCCTGGAAGTCGGCGATCGACTTGCCGAACTGCTGGCGGGTCTTCGCGTACTCCACCGCGGCGTCGAGGGCGGCCTGGGCCACGCCCACGGCGCACGCCGCGATCCCGAGACGTCCGGCCTCCAGCGCCGACAGGGCGATGGTGAAGCCCTGACCTTCGGCGCCGAGCAGACGGTCGGCGGGAACGCGCGCGCCGTCGAGCAGCACCTGGGCCGTCACCGAGCCGCGCATGCCCATCTTGTTCTCGGGCTTGCCGAACGTCATGCCGGGCGTGCCGGCCTCGGCCAGCAGGGCGCTGATGCCCTTGGGGCCGTCGTCGGAGGTCCGGACCATCAGGGTGTAGAAATCAGCCTGGCCGGCATGGGTGATCCAGGCCTTGGTGCCCGTCACGGTGTACGCGTCGGGCTCGTCGCCGCCACCGACCCGGGTCGCCCGCGTGGTGAGCGCGGCCGCGTCGGAGCCGGACTGCGGCTCGGACAGGCAGTACGCACCCAGCTGCTCGCCGCCCAGCATGTCCGGCAGCCACCGCTGCTTCTGCTCCTCGGACCCGAACGTCGCGAGGCCGTAGCAGGACAGGGAGTGCACCGACACGCCGAGGCCGACGGTGAGCCAGTTGCGGGCCAGCTCCTCGACGACCTGGAGATACACCTCGTACGGCTGGCCGCCGCCGCCGTACTTCTCGTCGTATGGCAACCCTAGAAGGCCGGCACGGCCCAGGGTCCGGAACACCTCGCGGGGGAAGCGCTCCTCGGCCTCGTACTCGGCCGCACGCGGCGCGAGCTCCTTGGCGCAGAGGTCCTCGACGAGATCGAACAGGGCACGGCCTTCGTCGCTCGGCAGCGACCGCTCCACGGCGACCATCAGGCGTCCACCACCACGAGCTCGCGGGTGGTCAGGTTCAGGCGCTCGCCGCCGTCGGCGGTGCAGACGGCGATGTCCTCGATCCGGGCCCCGTGCCGGCCGGCCAGGTAGATGCCCGGCTCGACGGAGAAGGCCATACCGGGCTCCAGCGGGCGCGCGGAGCCGGAGACGATGTAGGGCTCCTCGTGGGTCTCCAGGCCGATGCCGTGGCCGGTGCGGTGGATGAACTTGTCGCCGTAGCCGGCCTCGGTGATCAGGTCGCGGCCGACCGCGTCGAGCTCCTCGGCGGTGATGCCGGGACGGACCGCGTCGCACTGGGCCCGCTGCGCGGCGAGGAGGACGGCGAAGTACTCGGCGTACTCGGCCCCGGGCGCGCCGAGGCTGTAGTTGCGCGTCGAATCGGAGCAGTAGCCGTCGGGCATGGTGCCGCCGATGTCGACGACGACCTGGTCCCCGGCCTGGATCACGCGGTCGGAGAGCTCGTGGTGCGGCGAGGCGCCGTTCGGGCCGGAGCCGACGATGACGAAGTCGACGGTGGAGTGGCCGGCGGCCAGGATCGCGTCCGCGATGTCCTTGCCGACCTCCCGCTCGGTGCGGCCGGGGCGCAGCCACTCGGGGACGCGACGGTGGACGGCGTCGATCGCGGCCGCGGCGGCGCGCAGGGACGCGACCTCGGCGGGCGTCTTGCGCATCCGGAGGTCGCTGAGGACCGCGCCGGCGAGGGTCTGGGCGGCGTCGGGCAGGACCCGCCGGAAGTTCAGGACCTTCTCGGCCCACATGTGGTTGTCGAGGCCGATGGTCCCCGCGGCCGCACCCGGCAGACGCGAGGCGATGAGCGCGTACGGGTCGTCGGTCTCGTTCCAGGGGAGGATCTCGAGATCGAGCGCACCCAGCGGGGAGGCTTCCGCGGCGGGCTTCTCCAGGGTGGGGACGACCATCAGGGGGTCGCCGTTCGCCGGGAGGACGAGGCAGGTCAGGCGCTCGAGCGGGAGGGCTTCGTACCCGGTCAGGTAGCGCAGGTCGGCGCCGGGGCTGATCAACAGGGCGTCCATACCGGCCTCGACGGCGGCCTTTTGGGCCCGCGCGAGGCGGTCGGTCAGATCATGTGTGTGGTGTGTCACGAGGGTCAGGATAGTGGGAGCGGGGGCCTATCACGATGTGGCGGAATCGGGAGATTTGTGGCGGGGCCGCCGAGCATGTAGCGGGGGCGGTGCGGGGCTCCACGGCCCCTCAGGACCGGGTGTAGGGGCGAAGGCCCGTCTGACAAGACAGCGCCGGAGGGCACGGCTAGGGTCAGGCGCATGAGCACGAAAGTCGCCGCGATCGGCATCGTCGTCGCAGACCTGTCCGTGTCCATCGCCTTCTATGAGCATTTCGGTCTCGCCTTCACGGAGGCCGACGCGTCCGACGGTCATGTCGAAGCCGATCTGGGGAACGGATTGCGGCTGATGCTGGACAGCGAAGCCTCGATCCAGAGCTTCACGTCCGCCTGGACCCGGCCTTTCGGAAGCCCGCGCACCACCATCGCCTTTCAGTTCGACGACCCGGCGGACGTCGACGCGAAATTCGCGGAATTGATGGACGCGGGATATCACGGTCTGCGGGGACCGTGGGATGCGCCGTGGGGGCAGCGGTATGCGTCGGTGATCGATCCGGATGGTAGTGGGGTCGATCTTTTCGCTTTGTTGAGTTAGTGGCTATTCGGGTTAACCAGCTGGATACGAGCGCGGGCACCCAACCCACGGCCGTCCGGGGTGAACGCGACCGTGACGTCGTCCGCGCTCACCGTCCCGGCGGGCAGCGGCAACGCCCCCATGCCGCTCCAGGACCGGCCGCCGTCGAAGCTGACGCGCACATTCGTCGGCTGGGAGGCGAACCTTTCGACCGCTTAAAGAGCCTGGTACGCACCGAAGCGCGCCACGTAGTGCCACACGCGCTTCAACGCCTGCGGATCGTACTTCCCGGTCCGGGCGGCCTCGCCGATGACTCGCGGTGTCAGCAGGCCGTCCGGAGCGATCTCCCGCGCCAGAAGGACGAACTCGGGACCGCGGTAGTCGGGATGGCGAGCCATTTCGTCCACCGTGAGGCGGAAACCGCCGTGCCATCGCACCGGGCAGGGCAGCGCGTGGGCGAGTTCCTCGACCGGCGTGCCCCGGTAGCAGGGGTCGAGCACCAGTGCCTCGATGTCGGTGGCCAGTCCGACCGGGCCGTGGACCTGGGCTTCGATGTAGTCGTCGAGGGCGTCGGCCTCCGTGTCGGCGAGCGCCGTCGCGATCAGGTCCAGCGCTCCGGCCACGCCGAAGTCTTCGGGGTCCAGGTGGCTGTCCGGGTAGCAGAACGTCGCGCGGCCCACGGCCTCGGCCGCCAGCACGAAGTGCGCCGAGCCGAAGCGCGGGGCGGCGCCGGCCGGGTTGTGCCGGAAGTTCAGCGCGCCGTAGACGGGCCGGTCTTCCGGGTCGGCGTCGTCGTAGGCGCCGCCGAAGATGCGGCTCTCCCAGCGCCAGCGGTCGCCGCCGGGACGGGCGGTCAGGCCGCCGTTGCCGGTCCCGGTGGCGAACTGCGACCGGTAGCGTCCGGCGGTCGCGAGCGCCGCCAGGATCGGCGGATCGTCGCGGTCGGGATGGAAGTTCAGTGTGACGCGCAGCTCCGGATCGACCGGCGGCCCCGATGAGCGCGCGGCGACGTGGTCCAGGGCGCGTCGGGCTCTTTCCGGAAGCGTGGCGTCCGTCATGGCGGCAGTATCCCGCAGGCGCGCCTCAGACCTCGCCGATGATCCCCGCCATCCCCTCCGCGGACAGCAGATGCCGCGCCGCGAGCCGGACCGCGCCCAGCACCCCGGCGCGTTCGCCGAGCACCGACGTCTCGATCGCCAGGCTGCGGGTCGCCAGCGGCAGCGCGCGCCGGTAGATCACGGCCCGCACGTCGGCGAGCAGGTCCTCGTGCAGCTGGGCCAGGATGCCGCCGATGACGATGGTGTCGGGGTTGTGGAAGGACACGAGCGAGGCCAGGACCTCGCCGATCCGCTGTCCGGCCAGGCGCACCTGGCGCCGCGCCGCAGGCTGTCCCTCGGAGACCAGCCGGACCACGTCTCCGGCGCCCACCGCCTCGATCCCCTGCTCCCGCAGGGCGGCCGCTATCGCCGAGCCGGAGGCGACGGCCTCCACGCAGCCGGTGTTGCCACAGTGGCAGAGCACGTCCTCGTGGCCGGGCAGCTGGATGTGGCCGATGTCGCCGGCCGCGCCGGAGGCGCCGCGGTGGAGCACGCCGCCGGAGACGACACCGCAGCCGATGCCGGTGCCGACCTTGACGTAGAGCAGGTGGCGGCTGTCCCGGCGGTGCGTGTACTCCCCCAGCGCCATGGTGTTGACGTCGTTGTCGACCAGGACCGGGGCGTCGTAGCGGCCCTCGAAGAAGGACGGGACGCGGCAGCCGTCCCAGCCGGCCATGATCGGCGGGCGGACCACGGTGCCGCTGGCGAACTCCACCGGGCCGGGGACGCCGATGCCGACGGCGCGCAGGTGCGTGCCCGGGCGCCCGGCCGCGGCGAGCAGTTCCTCCAGGTCGGTGCGGACGCCGGCGAGGACCGCGTCCGGCCCGGTGTTGATGTCGATGGCGCGGGCCCGCTCGGCCAGGACCCGGCCGGACAGGGTGGCGACCGCGACCCGGCTGTGGGTGGCGCCCAGATCGCAGCCGGCGACCACGATCTCGGCGTCGGACAGGTCCAGGGTGAGCGGCGGGCGGCCGCGGTCGGTGGCCGCCGGGTCCGTCTCGACCAGCAGCCCGCGCTCGATGAGCAGGTCCACGCGCTGCGCTATCGCCGCGCGGGACAGCCCCGTGGCGCCGGCGATGGCCGAGCGGGTGGTGGCCGCGCCGTCGGCGACCAGGCCGGCCAGCTCGCTGAGCGACGCCAGGCGCCGTCTGGCCGCACTGTTCATTCGGGCCCCTCCCGCCGGTTCGCGCGTCGCCACCGGACGATGCGCCGCGTCTTTATGACAGAAGTCAGCCTAATGAAGATGCTTGTCAGTCGTAAAGAGCGGCAATATCGTCGACCGCAGAAGCCGACCAGTCGGAAGGGATTCACGGATGACGACGATTCGGGCCGGCATCGCCGGGGCGGGGATGGTCGCGGCGGTGCACGCCGACGCGATCCGCCGCGCCGGGGGCGCCGTGGTCGGGGTCGCGGCCTCGACGCCGGAGCGTTCGAAGGCGGCGACTCAGCGGTTGAACGCCGGACGCGCCTTCGCCACCGCCGAGGAGCTCGCGACCGCGGACGACGTCGACGTGGTCCACGTCTGCACCCCGAACGCGCTGCACGGCCCGCTGGTCCGCGCGGCGCTCGCGGCCGGCAAGCACGTGGTCTGCGAGAAGCCGCTGTCGCTGGGCGGCGCGGACTCCGACGAGCTCACAGCGCTGGCCGAACGCTCCGGACTGGTGGCCGCCGTGCCGCTGGTCTACCGCTACCACCCGATGACCGTCGAGGCGCGGGCGCGGGTCCGGGCCGGGGAGCTCGGCGCGGTCCGGCTCATCCACGGTCACTACCTGCAGGACTGGCTCGCGCGCCCGGAGGACAACAACTGGCGCGTGGACCCGGCGGTCGGCGGGGCCTCCCGGGCCTTCGCGGACATCGGCTCGCACTGGTGCGACCTGGTGGAGTGGGTCAGCGGGCACCGGATCAGCGAGCTGATCGCCGCGACGCAGACCGTGCTGCCGCAGCGGTCGGCGGCCGGGCGGGAGACCTTCACCGCCGGCGGACCCGCCAGCGGCGCGGACGGTGCCGCGGACGCCGCGGACGATGTCGCCGTCACCACCGAGGACGCCGTCCAAGTCCTGTTCCGCACCGACCGCGGCGCCACCGGCGCCCTGGTCGTCTCGCAGGTCTCCCCCGGCCGCAAGAACCGCCTCTGGTTCGAGATCGACGGCGCCGACCGCAGCGTCAGCTTCGACGGCGAGGACCCCGAGTCGCTGCTGTTCGGCGGCCGCGACCGCACCGAGATCCTGCGCCGCGACGCCCTCTCCCCCGCCGCCGCCCGGATCAACGCCGTCCCCGCCGGCCACCCCTGGGGCTACCGCGACTGCTTCGCCGCCTTCACCGCCGACGTCTACGCCGCCGTCGCGGACCCGGACCTGCGCGCGGGCACGCCCGCCTACCCGGCCTTCGCCGACGCCGCTCGCACCGCCCACATCACCGACGCGGTCCTGACCTCGGCCGCGCACCGTTCCTGGATCGAGGTGTCCTGACATGAAGCTCGGCTTCCTGACCGCCTGCCTGCCCCAGGTCCCGCTGCCCGCCGTCGCGGCGTGGGCCGCCGAGCACGGCTATGAAGCGCTGGAGGTCGCGGTCTGGCCGAAGGTCGGCGGCCGCGAGTTCGAGGCCTCGCACATCGACGTCGCGCGCTTCGACGCCGACCAGGCCGGCGAGGTCACCGAGCTGTTCGCCGAGCACGGCCTGACCTTGTCGTCGCTGGCGTACTACGAGAACAACCTGCACCCCGACGCCACGCGCCGCGAGGAGATCGCCGCGCACGTCCTGCACGCGATCGACGCCGCGGCGCTGCTCGGCGTCGAGACCGTCGGCACCTTCATCGGCCGCCACCCGGGGCTGAGCGTGAAGGAGAACGTCGCGCTGGCCGAGCGGACGCTGCCGCGGCTGGTCGACCACGCGGGCGAGCGCGGCGTGAAGATCATCATCGAGAACTGCGTGATGGAGGGCTGGCACCCCGACGGCTACCCCGGCAACCTCGCCTACTCCCCCGAGCTGTGGGAGTGGATGTTCTCCCTCGGGCTCTACCTGAACTACGACCCCTCGCACCTGCTGTGGCTGGGCATCGACCCGGTCACCGCGCTGAAGCCCTACGTCGACCGGATCCCGCACGCGCAGGCCAAGGACACACAGCTGGATCCGGCCGCGCGCAACCGCTACGGGTTCTTCGGCAAGACCCTGAGCCGCGAGCACCCCTGGGACGAGGGCTGGTGGCGCTACCGCATCCCGGGCCTGGGCCAGGTGGACTGGAGCGGTGTGGTGGACGCGCTGTACGAGGGCGGGTTCACCGGCGTGCTGAGCGTGGAGCACGAGGACCCGGTGTGGGGCGGCACCGAGGAGAAGGTCAAGCAGGGCCTGCGGATCGCCCACCGCACGCTGTCCCCGCTCATCGTCGGCTGACCGAGAATTCGAGAACGAAGGCTACGTCCATGACCCGCAAGCCGAGCGTCCAGCTCTACACCGTCCGCGACCACATGGCCGACCGCGAAGCCACGCTCACGCGTCTGGCCCGGCTCGGCTACACCGCCGTCGAGCCCTTCGACCCGACGGCCGACCCGAAGGGCTTCCGGGCCCTGGCCGACGACCTCGGCCTGGCCGTCTCCGGCGCGCACGCCATGGCGATGCTGCACGAGCCGGACCCGGCGCCGGTGTTCGAGGCCGTCGCCGTCCTCGGCACCGACCTGGCGATCCTGCCGGCCGGCATCCCGGAGGAGGACTTCACCACCCGCGACGGCCTGGAACGTGCCGCCGACCTGCTGAACACGCTGTCCGCGCGCGCCGGGGAGCACGGTCTGCGGTTGGGCTACCACAACCACTGGTGGGAGTTCGAGCCCGTGCTCGACGGCCGGCACGCGCTGGAGGCCCTCGCCGACCTCACCGCCCCGGAGGTGGTGTTCGAGATCGACACCTACTGGGCGGCCGTCGGCGGCGCGGACCCGGCCGCGGTGCTGGAGCGCCTCGGCGACCGCGTGGTGGCCCTGCATGTGAAGGACGGGCCAAAGGTCAAGGGCGAGCCGCACGTGGCCGTCGGCGACGGCGCGATGCCGGTGCCGGCGATCCTGGCCGCGGCGCCGGCCGACGCCTGGCGGGTCGTGGAGCTGGACGCGTGCGCGACCGACATCTTCGACGCGGTCGGGCGGAGCCTGGAGTACCTGAACGGCCTGGAGGGGGCGTGACCATGGGCAGCGGGGGCGGACCGGTCGGCGTCGCGGTCGTCGGCGCCGGCAATATCAGCACGCAGTATCTGCAGAACCTCACGCGCTTCCCCGACCTGCGGGTCGTGGGTATAGCCGACCTGGACCAGGCCCGCGCCGCCGCGGCGGCCGCCGAGTACGGCATACCGGCCGGCGGCTCGCTCACCGAGGTGCTGGCGCTGCCGGAGGTCGAGCTGGTGGTCAACCTGACCATCCCGGCCGCGCACGCCGAGGTCGCGCTGGCGGCGCTGGCCGCCGGCAAGCACGTCTACGGCGAGAAGCCGCTGGCGCTGGACCCGGCCTCGGCCCGGGCGGTCCTGGCCGAGGCCGCCGGGCGCGGGCTGCGGGTCGGCAACGCCCCGGACACGTTCCTGGGCGCCGGACTCCAGTCGGCGCTGCGCGTGGTGGCCTCCGGCGGGATAGGCACCCCGGTGGCGGCCGCCGCGTGGTTCCAGAGCCCCGGCCCGGAAAGCTGGCACCCGAGTCCGGAGTTCCTGTTCGCGCACGGCGCCGGGCCGCTGTTCGACATGGGCCCGTACTACCTGACGGCGCTGGTGGCGCTGCTCGGCCCGGTCGCCTCGGTCGCGGCCACCGGCCACCGGGCGCGCGCCACCCGGGTCATCGGCTCCGGCCCCAAGGCCGGCACGGAGTTCCCGGTCGAGGTCCCGACGCACGTCACGGCCCTGCTGGAGTTCGCCGGCGGGACCGGCGCGGCCACCACCTTCAGCTTCGACTCCCCCGCGGTGCGCCAGAGCATCGAGATCACCGGCACCGAGGCCACGCTGCTGGTCCCGGACCCGAACCACTTCAACGGCAGGCTCCGGATCCGGCGCGCCGGCGCCGAGGAGTCCGAGACCATCGACACCACCGGCACGGCCGTCGGCCGCGGCATCGGCGTGCTGGACATGGCCCGGGCGCTGCGGGCCGGGACGGCGCACCGCGCGTCCGGCGGGCTGGCGCTGCACGTGCTCGAGGTGATGGCGGCGATCGCCGCCTCGGCGCGGGGCGCGGCGTTCGAGAGCGTGGCGGAGTGGGCCGAGAAGCTGGAGCCGCTGCCGGAGGAGTGGGATCCGTTCGCGGCGACGCTATAGCCCGGCCGCGGTGGCCCGGACGAAGATCCGGGCTTCCCGCGACCAGCGACCGTCATGGTCCCGGCCGCACAGCGGCTGGACCATGACATCGTCGGCGCCGAGCCCCCCTCGGTCGCCGCACCACGTCCGCGCGATCGTCATCGCCTCGGCCGGGGGTTCGAGCTCGTACACCCCGAGGCTGATCCAGCCCTCTTCGCCCGTCACCGGATCCCGCCGGTGACCACCCGCAGCCGGCGCCGCACCGCCTCCCGCGGATCGGCCGGATCCGGCTGCCGGGCCAGCAGCGCCGCGGCGATCCGCTTGGCCCGCACCGCGGCCTCCGGGGTGCCCTCGCGCAGGGCGGTGACGATGGCGCCGTCGACCAGCAGCATCAGCTCCGGGGCCAGTTCGGCGTGGTCGTCGCGACCGGCGTCGGCGAGCAGGGTGTCCAGGTACTCGGTGACCGAGCTCTTGTGCTCGGCGGCGACCTGGTGGGCGGCGCTGTCGCGGTCGGCGGCCTCGACCATGGTGTTGATGAAGGCGCAGCCGCGGAAGTCGTCGCGGGCGAAGCGCTCGCTCAGCGCGTCGAAGACGGCCAGCGGGCGGTCGGCCGGCGGCAGGTCGTAGCCGTCGACCGCGGTGCGCAGCCACTCCCGCCAGCGCTCGTCGCGGCCGGAGAGCACCTCCACCACGAGGTCGTCCTTGCCGGTGAAGTGCCGGTAGAACGAGGCCCGGCCGACGCCGGACTCGGACAGGATGCGCTCCACGCCGACCGCGCGGATCCCCTCGGCGTAGAAGAGTTCTTCCGCCGTTGTCAGCAGACGTTCCCGGGCTCTCACTGCCATACCCCGGATGGTACCGGTTGGTGCCGTTATTTCGCCACCCTTGAGCCGGGAAAAGGAACCGATCGGTACCGAACTTCCGCCGACCCCTTGGCGTCAAACGGTACCGGTCGGTACCATCTTTGCTGTGAACACTCAGCCAAGGATCACGAAGGTCACCCCGGAGTCGGCGAACGCCGAGCAGCACGACCTCCTCGACGCCACCAAGCGGCAGCTCGGCCGCGTCCCCAACCTCTACGCCACCCTCGTGCAGAGCCCCGCGGCCCTGCGCGGCTACCTGGCCCTGCGCGACAGCCTGCTGACCGGCGCCCTGACCGAGCGCCACCGCGAGCAGCTGGCCCTGCTCACCGCCCAGGAGAACGACTGCGACTACTGCGTCGCCGCCCACAGCATGCGCGGCGAGCGGCTGCTGAAGATGACGCCCGAGGAGCTGCAGGCGACCCGGCACGCGCACGACGCCGACCCGCACACCGACGCGATCCTGCGCCTGGCGGCCGCCCTCATCGAGACCCGCGGGCAGGTCGGCGACCAGCAGCTGGAGGAGGCGCGCGCCGCCGGCGTCACCGACGCCGAGCTCGCCGAGGTGGTGGCGCACGTGGCCCTCAACGTCCTGTCGAACTACTTCAACCACCTCGCGAAGCCGGACCTCGACTTCCCGGCCGCCCCGGCGCTGGAAGGAGCCCGGTGACATGGAGATGAAATGGCGGGACGCCGACCTGGTGGAGCTCGTCAGCGGGTACACCGCCGACGACGCGAACGGGGTCGCGACCAGTGTGCTGAAAGACGTCCGCATCGCCGTCCAGGGCGGCTACTTGCACCTGGCCCACCGCGGCGGCGACCGGGTCCAGATCGTCTCGGCGCCCGGTGTCCGCCGGGTCGTCTACCCGGCGCCGGCCGACTGCCAGGGCACGGCCGCGTAGCGGAGGACACAAGGGAACCCCGGCCCCCCACAGGGAGCCGGGGTTCTTCGACGCTCGCTCAGCCGATGGCCCGCTTCAGCTCCTCGGCCCGGTCGGTGCGCTCCCAGGTGAAGTCCGGCAGGTCCCGGCCGAAGTGCCCGTAGGCCGCGGTCTGCGAGTAGATCGGGCGCAGCAGGTCCAGGTCGCGGATGATCGCCGCCGGGCGCAGGTCGAACACCTGGAGCACGGCCTGCTGGATCTTCACGTCCTCGACCACGCCGGTGCCGAAGCTCTCGACGAACACGCCGACCGGCTCGGCCTTGCCGATCGCGTACGCGACCTGCACCTCGCACCGCTCGGCCAGGCCGGCGGCCACCACGTTCTTGGCCACCCAGCGCATGGCGTAGGCCGCCGAGCGGTCCACCTTCGACGGGTCCTTGCCGGAGAACGCGCCGCCGCCGTGCCGGGCCATGCCGCCGTAGGTGTCGACGATGATCTTGCGGCCGGTCAGGCCGGCGTCGCCCATCGGGCCGCCGATCTCGAAGCGGCCGGTCGGGTTCACCAGCAGCCGGTAGCCCGAGGTGTCCAGCTCCAGCGCCGCCACCTCGGGCGCCACGACCTGCTCCCGGATGTCCGGGGTGAGCAGGTTCTCCAGGTCGATGTCCGAGGCGTGCTGGGTCGACAGCACCACGGTGTCCAGGCGCACGGCCTTGGCGCCGTCGTACTCGATGGTCACCTGGGTCTTGCCGTCCGGGCGCAGGTAGGGCACCGTGCCGTCCTTGCGGACCGCGGACAGCCGGCGCGACAGGCGGTGGGCCAGCGCGATCGGCAGCGGCATCAGCTCGGGCGTGTCGGTGCACGCGTAGCCGAACATCAGGCCCTGGTCGCCGGCGCCCTGGCGGTCGAGCTCGTCCTGGTCGCCCTCGACGCGCGACTCGTAGGCGTCGTCGACGCCCTGCGCGATGTCCGGGGACTGCGAGCCGATGGAGACCGACACGCCGCAGGAGGCCCCGTCGAAGCCCTTCTTCGACGAGTCGTACCCGATGTTCAGGATCGTCTCGCGGACCAGGCGCGGGATGTCGGCGTAGGCGCTGGTGGTGACCTCGCCGGCGATGTGCACCTGGCCGGTGGTGATCAGGGTCTCGACCGCGACCCGGGACTTCGGGTCGTCCTTGAGCAGGGAGTCGAGGATCGCGTCGCTGATCTGGTCGGCGATCTTGTCGGGGTGCCCCTCGGTCACCGATTCGGAGGTGAACAGGCGGCGGACGGTACCGGGCATGGGTACTCCTCAGTTCGCAGCGGCTGCTGACTACAGGTCGACGCGACGCCCCGTTCCCACGGTGCCGGACACGCACGACACCCAGACAAGATCGAAACGACCGCGGTGACAGTCTAGTCGGTAGGACTGCGCACCTTAAGGACACGATCCCAGATGACATCGGCGAGCCGCCCCTTCGGACCGTCCGGAACCGCCTCCTCGGAGCCGTCCGCGCCGATCACGACGGCCGCGCTGTGGTCCGCGCCGAAGGTGAGGTCGGTCCCGACCTCGTTGACGACCAGCAGGTCGACGCCGTACTTGGCAAGTTTGGCGCGGCCGTGTTCGAGCCACGTCCCGTGCGTGTCACCCGTCTCGGCGGCGAACCCCACCACCGTCTGCCCCTCCCGCATCCGGGAGTGACCGAGCTCACGCAGCACGTGCGGGTTCTGCACCAGGCGGATCTCCGGGGCCGAGGCGTCGTCGCTCTTCTTAATCTTCGCCTCGGCGGGTTCGGCGGGCCGGAAATCCGCCACGGCGGCGGCCATCACGACCACGTCGGCCTCGCGCGCGGCGGCGCGCACGGCGTCCCGGAGTTCGGCCGTTGTCGACACCCTGACGACGTCGACCCCGGCCGGATCGGGCAGCGCGGTGTTGGCGGCGACCAGGGTCACCCGGGCACCGCGGGCCGCCGCGGTGGAGGCCAGCGCGTAGCCCTGCTTGCCCGAGGAACGGTTGCCGATGAAGCGGACCGGGTCGATGGGCTCGCGGGTGCCGCCGGCCGAGACCACGACGCGCAGCCCGGCCAGATCCGGCTCGGCGCTGCCGCGTCCCAGCAGCGAACGGCAGTACTCGAAGATCGCCGAGGGGTCCGGGAGCCGGCCCTTGCCGGTGTCGGCGCCGGTGAGCCGCCCGACGGCCGGCTCGATGACGTACAGGCCGCGGCGGCGCAGGGTGGCGACGTTCTCCCGGGTGGCCGCGTTCTCCCACATCTCGGTGTGCATCGCGGGCGCGAACACCACCGGGCAGGTCGCGGTGAGCAGCGTGTTGGTGAGCAGGTCGTCGGCCAGGCCGTGCGCGGCCCTGGCCAGCAGGTCGGCCGTGGCCGGGGCGACGACGACCAGGTCGGCGTGCCGGCCGATGCGCACGTGCGGCACCTCGTGCACGTCCTCCCACACCTCGGTGGCGGCCGGCCGCCCGGACAGCGCGGCCCAGGTCGGCTCCCCGACGAAGCGCAGCGCCGAGGCGGTGGGCACGACGGTGACGGCGTGCCCGGACTCCGTGAACAGCCGCAGCAGCTCGCAGGCCTTGTACGCGGCGATGCCGCCTCCCACGCCGAGAACGACGCGGGGAGACGGCATCGAGGAAGATTCAGTCACGGTATGACCCTAATGCGGTCACGGCGTGACAGCCGACCTGGGGTCGGCCGGTTCCGTGCGAGCTACTGCACGACCGAACCGGGGGCGCCGGCCTCGATCGGCTCGGCGGTGAGCAGACCGGCGTTGATCTCGCGCAGCGCGATCGACAGCGGCTTCTCGTGGACGTGCGTGTCCACGAGCGGGCCGACGTACTCCAGCAGACCCTCGGAGAGCTGCGAGTAGTAGGCGTTGATCTGCCGGGCGCGCTTGGCCGCGTAGATCACCAGGCTGTACTTGGAGCCGGCGGCGTCCAGCAGCTCGTCGATCGGCGGGTTGATGATGCCTTCGGGCTCAGTGGCGGACACGCGTGAGGACTCCTCTAGATCAAGATCAGTTACCGGAACCGAAGAATCCGGACGTACAAGGATAACAGCTCGGGAGGCGCCTCAAGCGCGCGATGCGGGCTCCGTCACCAGCCGCACCAGCTCGGCCGCCGCCTCCTCGACCGTGGTGTTCACGATCGTCACGTCGAACTCCGACTCCGCGGCCAGCTCGGTCCGGCCGGTGGCCAGGCGCTTGGCGATGACGTCCTCGGGCTCGGTGCCGCGCCCGCGCAGCCGCTGCTCCAGCACCTCCCACGACGGCGGGGCCAGGAAGACCAGGCGCGCCTCGGGCATGGTGGTGCGGATCTGGCGGGCGCCCTGCAGCTCGATCTCCAGCAGCACCGGCTGGCCGGAGTCCAGGCGTTCCTCGACCGGCTGGCGGGGGGTGCCGTACAGGTTGCCGGCGTACTCGGCGTGCTCCAGGAACTCGCCCTTGGCGATCAGGTCCTCGAACATGGGGCGGTCGTAGAAGAAGTAGTGCACGCCGTCGATCTCGCCGGGGCGGGGCGTGCGGGTGGTGGCCGAGACCGACAGCCACACCTCGGGGTGCGCCTCGCGCACCTGGGCGGCCAGTGTCGTCTTGCCGACACCGGAGGGCCCGGAGAGCACTGTGAGCAGTGCGGGGGAAAGGGTGTCGGAACCGTGGCCGTCCGTCCCGGCGCGATCGTTCATAAGAGAAGATCGTACCGGTCCGACCGACCGCGATTCCGACGGATCTTTCACGCGTCGCCTAGCCCGACGCCATGGCGTGGCGCCCGGGCGTGGCAGGCGTCACGCGCCGAATTCACGCTCCAGCGAAGCGATCTGGTTGGCGCCCAGGCCGCGGATCCGGCGCGTCTCGGAGATGTCGAGACGCTCCATGATCTGCTTGGCCCGGACCTTGCCGATGCCGGGCATCGACTCCAGCAACGCCGAGACCTTCATCTTGCCGACGATCTCGTTCTTCTGGCCTTCGCGCACGACGTCGGAGAGCGTCACGCCACCCGCCTTGAGGCGGGCCTTCAAGGCGGCGCGCTCACGCCGGGCTTCGGCAGCTTTCTGGAGAGCGGCCGCACGCTGTTCTGGAGTGAGGGGCGGAAGAGCCACGCCTGTTCACCTCTGGACTTCGAGTACTGTCGGTGGACTTGTCCCGGATCGCCCGAGGCCCTATGGCATACCTCGAACATCCCCGGAACATGCGGGACCACACCTGGCGGACGGATCCCACGGGTGCAACTGGTGGAACGAATCCGCAGCGTACACCCGTAGTCGGGGGCAAGGAGAGGGGATCGCCGCTTCTCGTCGCGGTACCGGGTGTGCATACTCTGCGATAGGGGTGCCAAACGGACACGATTCGATGCGGATCGGCGGCCTGGCAGCACATCGTCATGCCCCTGATATCGCGTCAGATCGCTTTGCCCGAACCGCCTTTTGCGCGCGCCGCGGTATCGGGCACGGGGGTGCGGAGCCCATGACGGGTCCGCCGCCCGCGTAACGACCCGACAACGGAGGAACGTGTTTCGCGACGGTTCGGCGCCGAGGGCTCAGACCGCTCCCCGGAAGGTGTCACAGGCGTTGAAATCCCCCGTCTGGTACCCGGTGAGGAACCACTTCTGCCGCTGCGCCGCCGACCCGTGGGTCCACGTCTCCGGGGTCACCCGTCCCTGGAACTCCTTCTGGATCCGGTCGTCGCCCACGGCCGCGGCCGCGTCCAGGCCGTCGGCGACGTCCTGCTTCGTGAGGTCTTTGATCAGCACCCTGCCGGAGGCGTCCTTCGTCGTGGTCGCGTAGTGCGCCCACAGCCCCGCGTAACAGTCCGCCTGCAGCTCCACCCGCACCGCGCCGCTGTTCGCGCCCTGCTGCGAGCCCTGGCTGTTGCGGATCGAGCCGGTGAGGTTCTGGATGTGGTGGCCGTACTCGTGGGCGATGACATACGCCTGCGCGAAGGGGCCGCCCCGGGCTCCGAACTTGGTGCGCAGCTCCTGCCAGAAGCCCAGGTCCAGGTACGCGGTCCGGTCGGCCGGGCAGTAGAACGGGCCGACCGCCGAGGTGGCGTCGCCGCAGCCGGTGCGGGTGGCGCCGCTGTAGAGGACGGTCTGCGCCTGCGGATACTTCCGGCCGTTGCGGGCGAAGAAGCCCGACCAGTAGTTCTGCACGGAGTTCACCACGGCCACCACCCGGCAGTCGTCGGCGGCGTTGGCGTCGGCCCCGGTCCGGCACTTGCTCGCCAGCGTGCCGGTGTCCACCGCGCTTGCGGGGCCGCTCCCGGTGGCCGACACCGCGTTCGAGGGCGTGGTGCCGGCGTTGGAGCCGCCGTCGGTGAGCGCCAGCGGGACGCCGATCAGGCCCGCGACGACCGCCACGATCAGGCCGAGCAGACCGCCTCTGCCGCCGGGGAGTCCGAAGCCGCCGCCGAAGCCGCCGCCCGCGGGACCGGAACCGCGCTCGTCACTGACCTGGCTGGAGTCCAGCTGGGCGTCGTCGTCGAACTGCATGGCGTCGGGGGCTCCTCACTCGTCAGCCGGCGCCCTCGCGGCGCCTGGACCACGGGCGTACCCGCATTTTCCCGGACCAAGCGCCCCGGCCGGCCACGACACGCGGGTGCGGCGGTAATGCCCGCCGGGCGCCGGGACTCTGGAAATCCGTACCCTGACCCACTAGCCTGCGCGCGTTCCGCGAGTGTCAGGGGTCACACGGAAGGGACGCGCCATGGCGCAACGGCACAGCCACCGCTCCACCTCCCCGCGCCACGGCGCCCGCGTGTCCGTGCCGATCGCCGTCACGGTCGTGGTGGTCCTCGGCGCGGCCGGCGGCGGCGCGAGCTGGTACGCGCTCAACCACCGGTCGGCCCCGGCCGCCGCGTCCGGCCCGGCCGCGTGCGCCGCCGGGCCCACGGTGCTGTCCGTGGCCGCCGCCCCGGACCTGGCCGGTGTGCTGACGCCGCTGCTGGCGCCGGATCCGGTGCCGTGCGTGCGGGTGGTGCTGACCCAGACCGACTCGGCGGACATGGCGCACTTCCTGGCCGGAACCGCCACCGCCTCGAACCTGACGGCCAAGCCCGACGTCTGGATCCCGGACTCCTCGCTGTGGCTGGACGTGGCGCGCACCACCGACCGGGGCAGGGCGGCGGTGCCGCAGAACGGCAGCTCGGTCGCCGACTCCCCCACCGTGGTGGCGGCGCCCAAGCCGGTCGCCGACCTGCTCGGCGGGCCGGGCGGTCAAGGTGCCCAGGGCGCCCAGGGCGGAGCGGACGGCCAGGGCGCCCAGGGCGCGTTCAGCTGGGAGCAGCTGGTGAAGCTCGCGCTGTCCCAGGCGCAGGCACAGGGCTCGGCCGGCACCGCCGCCCAGGGCGGGCCGCTGGTCGCGATCGCCGACCCGGCGCACGACGGTTCCGGGCTGGCCGCGCTGATCGTGCTGGACCACATGCTCGGGCAGGCGGTGAACGACCCGCAGCTGAAGGTCGGGATCACCGGGTTCGTCAAGGGCATGGCGGACAACGTGACGCCGTCGCTTCCGGAGCTGCTGGCCAAGCTGCCGCAGACCGGCGCCACCGGGACGACCGGTGCGGGCGTCGTCGCGTTCCCGGCCTCGGAGCAGAAGGTCTGGCAGTACAACAGCGCCAAGCCGAAGGTGCCGCTGGCCGCGCTGTACCCGTCGGACGGGTCGGCCTCGCTGGACTACCCGCTGGCCGTGCTCAACGGCGCCGACGACGCCCACGCCGTGGCCGCCGACAGGCTGCGGACCTACCTGCTGGCCACGGCGCAGGACACGTTGCACCGGCACGGCTTCCGCTCGCCGGACGGCACCGCGACGCAGGTGCTGGCCGCCGATCCGGAGCTGCGCGGGAACCTGCTCGAGCCGTCGGCGCGGGCCGACGGCGGCGCGGCCGTCCACGCGCTGGCGCTGTGGGACACGCTGAACAAGCAGCTGCGGATGCTGGCGGTGGTGGACGTGTCCGGCTCGATGGCGCAGACCGTGCCCGGAACCGGCGGCCAGACCCGGCTGCAGATGACCGCGGCGGCGTGCGAGAAGGCGATGGCGCTGTTCGGCACCCGTGCCGCGATGGGGCTGTGGACGTTCACCACGGCGCGCGGCACCCCCGGCAGCACCGAGATCGACACCCTGCTGCCGATCGCGGAGCTGGGCTCGGCCGACGCCGGCGGCGGGACGCACGGGCAGCACATGGTGGCGGCGTACGGGGCCCTGACGGACAAGCCGGGCTCGCGCAACGGCCTCTACGACGCGCTGCTGGCGGCGTACCAGGAGGTGCTGAAGGGCTGGGACCCGGCGCGGGTGAACACGGTGGTGGTGTTCACCGACGGCAAGGACGACAGCCTGAACAGCATGAGCTCCGACCAGCTCATCGCCAAGCTGAAGGCGGCCGGCGACCCGGCGAAGCCGGTGCGGGTCTTCGTGGTCGCCCTCGGCACCGACGTGGACCTCACCCTGCTGAACAAGATCACCGCGGTCACCGGCGGGGCGGCGGTCCACTTCGGCGACATGGGGCAGATGACCGCGGCCGTCCTGGGGAGCACGACCACGCAATAGGGGCAGATCAGGCCACTGTGAGCGGTTCGCGAGGCGTTGACGACGGCTTCGTGGGAATCCGACGTGGACGAACCCTGCGAACCGGATGACAGATCCGCGCCGGAGCCGAGAACATGCCTGCATGGCGTATCACTGCGGGGCTCCGACTCGCGACGGGAGCGCGTGCGAACGGCACGTGCGCGAGCAGGGCATGCGCTGCCATCAGCACCGCGATCTGGGCGGCGCGGCCTTGCCGGCGCCGCGCCTGGCGATGCGCACGCTCACGCTGGAGGACCCGGCCCTGCCGGCCGGTCCGGCGGGCTGGATGTCGGCGCGCGACGAGATCGCGGCGGCCCATGCCGAGAAGTGGGGCGAGGACGTGGACAAGGGCGATCAGGACCCTCCGGAGCCCGACGACCCGGACGAGCCGTTCTGGGTGCCCGAACCGCCGCATTCGCGCCCGTCGCGGATCCTGTTCGGCGAGGAGGACGAGGAGCGTCCCGGGGTGCCGGAGCGCGACGCGAAGCTCAACGAGCTGAGCCGCCGCCCGGAACCGGCCGACGACGGGCTGCCCCGCCGGCAGCACCCCCGGCCCGAGCGCGGGGACGCGCCCAACGAGCCCGCGCGCCCGGATCGGCGCGAGGCCCGGATCATCGAGGACTACCTGCGCAAGCACGACCAGGATGAGCCTCCGTATCCCCACTTCTGGGACGCGGAGGACGACGACGAGCCCGAGCCCGTGCGCCCGCGCCCTCGGCCGCTGTTCCGCGACGAGGTGGAGCCGGAGCCGGAGCGGGGATCGAAGCCGGAGCCGGAATCGGCGGCCGAGCAGGCTTGGCTCGGCGTCCGTCCCTTGTTCCGTGACGAGGCGCCGACGGTGATCCAGCCGCGGGTCGAGTCCGGGTCCGCCGAGGACGCGTCGCAGCCCGAACCTGAGCCCGGACCCGAGCCCGGACCCGAGCCCGAGCCGCTGCCCCGGCGCCCGCGCCCGCCCCGCATCGCACCGATGCGCAGCGTCGTGTTGAGCGCCCGGCAGCCCCAGCCCGGCCCGGTGCCGGGATCCGCGCCCGGCGCCACGCCTGAAGACGCGGTCCCCGACACCGGTCTCGACTCCGCCACCGGCTCCGAATCCGTCGCCCGCCCCGGACCCGGATACGGCTTGGAGAACGCTGACACCGCTCCCGCCCCCGCTCCCGTCCTCACCCCCGCTCCCGCCCCGGCCGCCGACCCGCCGACCCTCGTCGGCCTCCCCGACGACCTCTCCGTCCCCGACTTCGTCGTGCCCGGCTTCAGCCGGCCCGCGCCGAAGCCGCCACTGCGCACCGTGCTGTCGACGGTGCTCGGCCCGGACTTGTGGCAGCGCTGCTACGCCGAGTGGAGTCCGGCGCACTGCATCTCGCTGGCCCGGCTGGCGCGCTCCGTCGACGGCCTCGCGCCCTCCGCGGCGGCGGCGCTGCGCTCCACCGCCGGCGCCTCGATGCGCTGGCTCGGCGTGAACCGGGAGCGCGAGGACCTCGCCGACCAGGTGGCGGCGGCGATCTCGCATCCGGTGGGCGCCTCGGACGCCAACCGCGCCCGCACGGTCCGCCTCTACGGCGCGGCGATCTGCGTGGCGCTGAACATCCCCGTGCGCCGCTGCGCGTGCCACCGCGACCTGGACCGCGACGTCTCCAGCGAGCTGATCCGCCTGGGGCTGGAGGAACTGGCCGGCGAAGTCCCGTAAGGCAATCTGACGCCCCATCAGATTTCGGCTACCATGCCGCCATGCGAGGAATCCTGGGGTGGGGCGTCCACCTGCCGTACCGGAGGCTGGACCTGTCCGCCGTCGCGGCGGTGGCCGGAGGCGGCGGAGGCAAGGGGACGCGCAGCGTGGCGTCCTACGACGAGGACACGACGACGATGGGCGTGGCGGCCGCGCGCGCCGCGTTGGGCACGAGGGGCCCGAACGCCGCGGACGTCAGAACCCTGTGGTTCTCCACGACCGCCCCGGCCTATCAGGACCGCACCAACGCCACCGCAGTGCACGCCGCGCTCCGGCTGCCCCGCACCGCCGCCGCGTACGACGCGGCCGGCGCGGTCCGCTCCGCGGTCGGCTGCCTCGACGCGGCCCTGACCGGCACGGGCACGCACCTCGTCGTCGCCTCCGACCTGCGCACCGGCCGCCCCGGCGGCGCCGACGAGGCCGCCGGCGGCGACGGGGCGGCGGCGCTGCTCATCGGCGAGGGCACCGGCGAAGCGCCGGTCCTGGCCGGACTCCTCGGCCACACCAGCGCCACCGAGGAGTTCCTCGACCGCTGGCGCACCCCGGGCGACCAGAGCTCGAAGACGTGGGAGGACCGCTTCGGCGAGACCCGCTACACCACCCTCGCCACCGAGGCGTGGAACGCGCTGCTCGCCGCCACCGGCCACACCGCCGACGCGGTCGACCTGCTTCTCATCGCCGGCACCCACGAGCGCGCCGCCACGTCGGCGCTGAAGAAGACCGGCGTCCCCGCCGATCGCCTCCACGACCCGTTCCGCACCACGGTGGGCAACGCCGGCGCGGCTCAGCCGGGCCTCCTGCTGGCGTCGGCGCTCGAGAACGCCCGGCCCGGCCAGACCCTCGCGCTGCTGGTCCTGGCCGACGGTGCCGACGCGTTCCTCTGGCGCACCACGGACGCGCTGGCCGCTCACCGGGCGGTGCGGGAACGCCCGACCGTCGCCGGCCAGATCGCCCAGGGCGGCCTCGTCTCCTACGGCCGCTACCTGGCCTGGCGCGGCTTCCTCCCGGTCGAGCCGCCACGGCGTCCCGAACCGGCCCGCACCTCGGCCTCGGCGGCGGCGCGGGCCGTCGACTGGAAGTTCGCGCTCGTCGGGTCCGAACGCGCCGACGGCAGCGTGCACCTCCCGCCCTCGGCCTTCGACGACGCCCCGCATCCCGCCGCGTCGGCCGAGGGCACGATCGTCACCTTCACGGTGGACCGGCTCGCCTACTCCCCCAGCCCGCCGGTGGTGTTCGCGGTCGTCGACTTCGACGGCGGCGGCCGCCTGCCGATCGAGCTCACCGACGTGGACCCCGCCGAGGTCGCGATCGGCCTGCGCGTCCAGGCCACCTTCCGCCGGCTGAGCAGCGCCGACGGTGTGCACAACTACTTCTGGAAGGCCCGTCCGATCCGAGGGGGGAACAACTGATGGCCTCGCACGGCATCAAGGACCGCGTCGCCATCGTCGGCATGGGCTGCACCCGCTTCGCCGAGCACTGGGACAGCGGCGCCGACGAGCTCCTGCTCTCCGCGACCGGCGAGGCGTTCGCCGGGGCCGGTCTGGCCAAGGAGCGGATCGACGCGTACTGGCTCGGCACCGCGCAGTCCGGCATGAGCGGCATCACCCTGGCCCGCCCGCTGGAACTGGCCGGCAAGCCGGTGACCCGGGTCGAGAACTACTGCGCGACCGGATCGGAGGCGCTGCGCCAGGCCGCCTACGCTGTCGCGTCCGGCGCCTACGACGTCGCGATGGCCGTCGGCGTCGAGAAGGTGAAGGACTCCGGCCACCAGGGCCTGAACGCCTTCCCGATCCCCGGCGACGGCACCGCCCGCACCGTCACCGCCGCCGCGATGTTCTCGATGGTGGTCCCCGCCTACGGAGCCAAATACGGGGTCTCGCCGGAGGACATGCGCACGGTCCTGGCCCGCATCGCCGCCAAGAACCACGCCAACGGCGCCCGCAACCCCAAGGCCCAGTTCCGCAGGGAGTGGTCGGTGGAGCAGCTGGTCGCGATGCCGAGGGTGGCCGGCGAGCTGTCGGTGTTCGACTGTGCGGGCGTCGCGGACGGGGCCGCGGCGGCGATCGTCGTGCGCGCCGAGGACGCCCACCGCTACACCGACAAGCCGCTGTACATCAAAGCCCTGTCGCTCGTCGCGGGCAACGGCCTGCCCCTCGGCGACCCCGGGTACGACTACACCACGTTCCCCGAGATCGTCGCCGCCGCCGAGGACGCCTACCGCCAGGCCGGCGTCACGGACCCGCGCCGCGAGCTGGCGATGGCCGAGGTGCACGACTGTTTCACCCCGACCGAGCTGGTGCTGATGGAGGACCTGGGCTTCTGCGAACGCGGCAAGGCCTGGCAGGACGTCCTGTCCGGCGCCTTCGACCGGGACGGCGACCTGCCCGTGAACCCCGACGGCGGCCTGAAGTCCTTCGGCCACCCGGTCGGGGCCTCCGGGCTGCGCATGATCTACGAGGCGTGGCTCCAACTGCGCGGCGAGGCGCCGGACGACCGCCGCATCGGCACCTACGGCGAGCGGGAACTGGCGCTGACCCACAACCTCGGCGGCTACCCCGGGGAAATGGTGGGGTTCGTGTCGATCCTCGGCACCCGCCCCGGCGAAACCGCCTGAGCTGCGCGCCCGGAAGCCGGCGGAGGCTGGACAGATCCCGATCACACCGATTATCGTCACCTCGACGATAATCGGTGTGATCGGGGGCTTTCCGTGAACCACTTCCTGCAACAGCTGGTGGCGCCGCTGGACACGGTGCTGTTCACGTTCGGAAGCGACGAGGTCAGCTGGGCCGAACTGCTCGGTTTCGTCACCGGAGCGCTGGGCGTGTGGCTGACGGTCCGGGCCCGGATCTGGAACTTCCCGGTGGGCCTGGCCAACAACGTGTTCTTCTTCGTGCTGTTCTGGACCGCCAAGCTCTACGCCGACGCGGTCCTGCAGATCGTCTACTTCGCCCTCGGCGCCCACGGCTGGTGGCAGTGGCTGCACGGCGGCGCGCGCCGGAGCCGCCGGACGGCGGCCCACGCCGGCCGTGGCATGCTGATCGGCGTGCTGATCTTCATCGTGCCGGCCACCTGGGCGCTGACGGTGGTGCTGCGGCACGCCGACGACATCGCCCCGTTCTGGGACGCGCTCACCACCGCCCTGTCGCTGGGCGCGCAGTGGCTGCTGAACCTGAAACTGTTCGAGAACTGGTACTTCTGGATGGCCGCCGACGTGGTCTACATCCCGCTGTACTTCGTGAAGTCGCTGTACCTGACGGGGATCGTGTACGTGGTCTTCCTCGGACTGTGCGTCCTGGGCATCCGGGCCTGGCGACGGCAGGAGACGTCACCACCGCGCACCGCGGTGGCCGAGGCGGCCCCGGCGGGTGCGCTGTGAGCGGCCTGTTCGAGCACGGACTGGTGATCGGCAAGTTCTACCCGCCGCACGCCGGCCACCACTTCCTGATCCGCTCCGCGGCCGGTTCCTGCCGGCGGGTGACAGTCGTGGCGATGGCCGCCGACGTCGAGTCCATCCCGCTGTCCGCGCGCGTGGCGTGGCTGCGCGAGGCGTACGCGGACCAGCCGCACGTGTGCGTCACCGGCGTCGTCGACAACCTCCCGGTCGACTACGGGGACGCCGACGTGTGGGATGGGCATGTGGCCCTCATGCGCGAAGGCATCGCCGCGGGTCAGAACTTCGATGTGGCCGTCGACGCGGTGTTCGGCTCCGAGAGCTACGGGCGGGAGCTGGCCCGCCGTTTCCACGCCGCCGACGTCCGCCTGGACGGCGCCCGCGGCATGTTCCCGGTATCCGGCACCGCCGTCCGCCGCGACCCGCCGGCGCACTGGCTGGACCTGGACGCGGGCGTCCGAGCCTGGTTCGCCAAGCGGGTGGTCGTGGTCGGCGCCGAGTCGACCGGCACGACGACCCTGTCCCGGGGCCTCGCCACCGCCCTCCGGGCCCGCGGCGGCCTGCACTCCGTGACCGGCTGGGTCGGCGAGTACGGCCGCGAACTCACCGCCGCCAAACTGGCCGCCGCCCGAGCCCGCGCCACCCACGCCGGCGACCCGGAACCCACCGTGTTCGACCTGGAGTGGACGGACGAGGACTTCGTCGACGTGGCCGTCCGCCAAACCGCCGACGAGGACCGCTGGGCCCGCCTCGGCGGCCCGATCCTGGTCTGCGACACCGACGCGCTCGCCACCACCGTCTGGCAGGAACGCTACATGGGCCGCACCACCGAGGACGTGGCCCAACTCGCCGCCGAACTCCCGCCACGCGCCCTCTACGTCCTCACCGGCGACGCCGACGTCCCCTTCGACGACGACGGCCTGCGCGACGGCGAGCACCTGCGCGGCTGGATGACAGAGCGCTTCCGCGAGGTGCTCACGGCCGGCGACGTGCCGTGGATCGAGGTGAGCGGGGACCGCGACAAGCGGCTGCGGACGGCGCTGGAGGCGGTCGACGGAATGCTGGCGGACGGCTGGAGGTTGGCGGATCCGCTGGGGTGAAGGCCCACCCGGCTGCGTTCCGCCGCGGCAGGCGCATCGGCCCCGCCGGGCGGGGAGGCCGGCGAGCGCGCCGGCCCACCCGCCTGTGCTCTACTGCGGCTCGCACACCGCCGGCTGCTGCGCCAAGGAGGACCGGTAGTAGTCGATCTTCGCCCGGATCTTGCCCCGCTGCTCCAGCAAGCGGGCCAGCTCGGCCCCGACCGCGGCGTCGTGCTCCTCCAGCAGGGCCAACCGGTCGGCGACGGTGTCGTCGCCCTCGCGGGCCAGGGCGGCGAAGCTCTGCATCTGCGCGATCGGCATGCCGGTGCCGCGCAGGCAGCGGAGCATGTCGAGCCAGCCGAGGTCGTCATCGCTGTAGCGGCGGTGACCCCCGGCGGCCCTGCGGACCGGCTCGATCAGCCCGATGCGCTCGTAGTAGCGCAGGGTGTCCAGGCTGAATCCGGACATCTCGACCGTCTGGGCCGGGGAATAGGTCTCGGTCATCCGGCCATCGTAGAAGCTCGACCTGGAGCACGCTCAAGGATTTTCCTCAGCTCCGTGGCGGCACCGGATGCCGGGGGAGCCACGTCGGCCAGCGCCCGATGAGGGGGGCGGCCTCGTCGGGCCCGCCGGCCGCCGGCTCACGTTCCGCGCCGCCGTCCACACCCAGCAACGCCCGCAGCTCCGCCGTGACCGGCGAAGACGTCCCTTCGAACACCGTATAAGCCTCCTGCCACGCCGTGCGTGCCCCGCCGCCGTCGCCGAGCCTGTCCCGCACCCGCCCGACCAGCACCAGGGCCAGACCGAGCCCGGGACGGTCACCGAGCTCGGTCAGGATCTCCCCCGCCTCCTGCGCCGCCTCCAGCGCCTCGCCGTGGGAACCCTGATCGAACAGCGCCTCCGCCATCCGCAGGAACGACCACCCCAGGCGCCGGTGCTGCCCGATCGCGCGGTGGATGTCCGCCGCCTCCCGATGGCACTCGACGGCGCGCTCGGGCGCGCCGGCGGCCCGCAGCACCATGCCCGACGCGTGCAGGCTGTCGGCCAGGGCGCTGACATCGCCGTGCAGCCGCCGCAGCCCGAGCCCGCGCTCGGCCAGCTCCCGCGCCTCCTGCGGCCGGCCCACCCGGCACAGGCACTGCGCCAGGTTGAGCTGCGCTTCCGACAGCTCCTCCCACCCCGCGCCGACGGTCCGCAGCAGCTGCAACGCCTCGGCGGAGACCTCGACCGACTCCTCGTCCCGCCCGGCCCGCCAGTGGTTGCCGGACAGCACCGACAGCGCCTCCAGCAGGTACCCCGGCTCCGGCAGCCCGCGCGCCACCGCGACGGCCGCCGTGGCCTGCACCAGCGCCTCGTCCAAGTACCAGGCCTGCGACAGCGACTGGGCGAGCTGCGAGCGGGCGATCACCTCGGCGCGGCGGTTCCCGTCCCGGTCCGCCTCGTCGATCACCACCGCCGCCAGCCGCGCCAGGTCCTGGTCGCCCTGCCCGGACTGGCACAGGATGCCCATCCAATACAGCAGGTCACCGCAGGCGTCGACGACGCCGGCCCGCGCCGCCCCGGCCCCGTCCCGCCGGCTCGCCAGCGCCTGCGCCGCCGCCGCGCACACGGCCTCGCGCTCGCGTTCGCCCCACGCCATGCACCCGGCCGGATCCGCGGGCACCGCCTTCGACGCCGGAGCCGCTATCAGCCCCACGAGACTGGCGCCGCACCGGTTGACCACCTTCGCCGCCCCGGCCGCGACGCCGAGATAGTGTTCGATCAAGCGGTCCAGTGCGGCGCGCGCGGCAGCGGGCCCGTCGACGTCGGCGCCCAGGCGCCGGGCGAACATCCTCAGCAGCGCGTGCAGCCGATAGCGGCCCGGGCTCGGCGACTCGACCAGGCACAGGTCGACCAGTTCCTCGGCGAGTTCCTCGGTCACCTCCTCGTCCCGGTCCAGCAGCGCGGCGGCCGCCTCGACGCCGATGTCCGGACCATCGGGCACGGCCAGCAGCCGGAACGCGCGCGCCTGCTCCGGCGCCAGCTGCTCGTACCCGAGCCGGAACGTGGCCTCCACCGCGAGGTCCCCGGCCCGCAGCTCGTCCAGCCGCCGGGTCTCGTCCCGCAGCCGCCCGGCCAGCGTCTCGGCGGTCCAGCGGGGCCGCGCGGCCAGCCGCGACGCCAGGATGCGCACCGCCAGCGGCAGATGCCCGCACTCGGCGACCACGCGCCGCACCGCCTCGTCCGCGCCCGCGACCCGCTCCGGCCCCGCGACCGCGCGGAACAGCGCGAGCGCCTCGTCGGGATCGAACGCGCCGAGCTCCAGCAGCCGCGCCCCCGGCACCCCGGTGAGCCGCGACCGGCTGGTCGCCAGCACCGCGCACCCGGACGCGCCGGGCAGCAGCGGCCGGATCTGCCCGGCGTCGCGGACGTCGTCGAGCACGACCAGCACCCGTCTCCCGGCCAGCGCGGTCCGGAACATCGCCGCCCGCTCGGCGAGGGTGTCCGGCACCGCCCCGGGGTCGGTTCCCAGAGCCCTGAGGAAGCCGCCGAGCACGCCGCCGGGCTCGGCCGCGTCGCGGTCGGTGCCGCGCAGGCTCGCGAACAGCTGGCCGTCGGGGAAGCCGGCGGCGGCCAGGTGGGCGGCGTGCACGGCGAGCGTGGACTTGCCCGTGCCGCCGATCCCGGACAGCACCACGACCCGCACCGCGTCGGACGGCTGCAGCAGGCCGACCAGCAGACGCGACCAGGCTTCGCGACCGGTGAAGTCGGCGACGTCGGCGGGGAGCTGCGCCGGGGAGACGGGGCTGGAGACGGAGCTGGAGACGGAGCCGGAGACGGAACCAGAAACGGAGCTGGGAACGGAGCCGACGACGGAGCTGGGGACGGGAGCGACGCCGGCCCCCGCGGTCCGGCTGAGGCCCAGGCCGGGCCCGGCCCCTTCCTCGGCGACGTCACGCGTGATCCCGAACGACCCGGAACCGTTTGCAGTGGGCACCATCACGCCGTCGGCGACGAGAGCCCCGCCGGCTTCCGGCACCTCCGGCTCGCGCGACGGATCCGGCTCCAGACCCGGGTCCCCGGCCAGCACCCGCTGACGCAGAGCCCGCAGATCAGGCCCCGGATCCACGCCGAGCTCCCCGGCCAGCGTCCGCCGCGTCTCCTCGTAGACGCCCAGCGCCTCCGCCTTGCGCCCGCAGCGGTACAGCGCCAGCATCTGCAGCTCGCGGAAGCGCTCGCGCAGCGGGAACTCGGCGGCCAGCGCCGCCAGCTCGGCGGTCACCGCGACGTGCCGGCCGAGCTCCAGGTCCAGGGCGATCCGGGTCTCCAGCGCGCCGAGCCGGCGTTCGGCCAGCTGCGCCCGCTGCGCCGCCGCGAACGGGCCCGACAGCCCGGCGAGCGGCTCGCCCTGCCACAGCCGCAGCGCCTCGTGCAGTCTGTGCGCCGCCGCGGCGACATCGCCGGCGGCCCGGAGCCGGGCCGCTTCGGACTGCCAGGCCTCGAAGCGGAGCGCGTCCACCGCCGACCGGTCGACGCGCAGCGCATAGCCGCCGGCCACCGAGATGATCGGGCCGGCCGGAGCGTTCACCGCGGCGGACCCGGCCGCCGCGGCCGGACCGCCCAGCGCGCGCCGCAGGCGGGAGGCGTAGGTGCGGATCGTGCTCAGCGCGCCCTTCGGCGCGTCCTCGCCCCACAGCGCGTCGATGAGCTCCTCGGCGGTGGCGGCGCGGCCGGGGCGCAGCACCAGCAGCGCCAGCAGCTCACGCTGCTGCGGCGAGCCCAGATCGAGTTCGCCGTCCGGGCCCCAGCCGCGCACGGGACCCAGGACGCTGAACCGCCACGTGCCGTCTGCCACCCGACCAAGATACGCGGCACCCCGGCGCGTCTTGATCTGACACACCGTCAGATGTACGGTGTGCCGCACTATGGACTTCGATTTCACGCCCGAGCAGCAGGCGTTCGCGGCCGACGTCGAGGCCTTCCTCGACGCCGAGCAGACGCCCGGAGACGCCAGCGTCTTCGACGTCACGCGCGAGAACATGGCGCAGATCGTCGACACCCCGGCGCGGCGCGCCTTCATGAGAAGGATCGGCGAGCGCGGCTGGCTCGGCATCACCTGGCCCAAGGAGTGGGGCGGGTCCGAGGGCGACGGCGTCTACGAGTACCTGCTGAACGAGGCCCTGGCCCGCCGCGGCGGCCCGCAGATCGGCAAGGGCGTCGGCATCATCGGCAAGACCATCCTGGCCCACGGCTCGCCCTTCCTCCGCGAGAAGTTCCTGCCCAAGATCCTCCGCAACGAGGTGGAGTTCGCCGTCGGCTACAGCGAACCGGACTCCGGCTCCGACGCGGCGTCCATGAAGCTCAAGGCCGAACGCACCACCCGCGACGGCGTCGAGGGCTGGATCCTCAACGGCCAGAAGACCTGGACCACCTCCGCGCACTTCGCCGAGTGGTACTGGGTCGGGGCCCGCACCGACCCGAACGCGCCCAAGCACTTCGGCATCACCCTGTTCCTGGTGCCGCTGGACCATCCCGGCATCACCGTGCAGGGCATCTGGACGATGGGCGACGAACGCACCAACTCGGTCTTCTTCGACAACGTCTTCGTCCCCGACGACCACCGCGTCGGCGAACTGAACAAGGGCTTCCAGTACATCTCCGAAGCGCTGGACCTCGAACGCTTCACGATGTTCACCTACTCCCCCATCGCCGCCCGCTTCCAGCTCCTGGTCGACTGGCTCCGCGCCGCCGAGGTGGACGACGAGCCGGTCCGCGCCGACCCGGTCGCCCGCCGCCGCGTCGCCCGCCTGGCCACCGAGGCCGAGGTGGCCCGGCTGCTGGGGCTGCGCGTGGTCGCGGCGTCCTGCAGACCGGGACCGCCCCCGACCACCGAGGCCAGCGAGTACAAGCTGTACGCGACCGAGCTGTCCCAGCGCGTCGCCGACGCCGCCATGGACCTCGCCGCCCCCGGCTCCCAGCTCCGCGTGGGGACCGAGGAGGCCCCGATGGCCGGCCGCGCCGAGTCGACGTACCGGTACACGGTGCTGGACACCATCGGCGGCGGCACGTCGGAGGTGCAGAAGAACATCATCGCGCGGCGGCGCCTGGGCCTGCCGAAGAACTTCTGATGGCGGGAGTCCACGACGCCGCCGACGAGGCGGTCGGCACGGCGAGTGCGATCGGCACGGCCGGCACCGCGAGCACGGCCAGCACGGCCAGCGCTCCCAGCCCGACCAGCGAGGCCAGCGAGGCCAGCCCGGCCGGCGAGATCGGCGAGATAGGCGAGATCGGCGAGGCGACCATCGCTGCGGGTTCGGCATCGGCAGGCGCCTCGGCGATCGCCGCGTCAAGCGAAACCGAGATCGCCGCCGGCGCGCTCCTGTCCGGCGTCAAAGTCCTGAACCTCGCCAGCGTCGGCCCCGCCGCGCGCGCCGGCCGCTGGCTGGCCGACTACGGCGCCGAGGTCGTGAACGTCGGCGCGGTGCCGGCTCGCGGCGCCGTCCAGATCACGCCGGTCTTCCACGCCTACAGCGGCCATCGCGGCATGCGCCGCATCCTGCTGGACCTCAAGGCCGAGCGCGGGCGCGAGACCTTTCTGCGCATGGCCGAGCGCGCGGACGTGGTGATCGAGTCGTTCCGGCCCGGCGTGACCGACCGGCTCGGGGTCGGGTACGCGGCGGTGCGGGCGCGCAACCCGAAGATCGTCTACTGTTCGACCACCGGCTTCGGCCAGGTGGGCCCCTACGCGCAATGGGCCGGCCACGACCTGGACTACCTCGCGGTCGGCGGCTACCTCGCCGTCGGCGAGCCCGGCGTCCACGGCAACCCGGCCCTGCCCGGCGCGACGCTGGCCGACAGCGCGGGCGGCGGCATGCACGCGGTCATCGCCATCCTCGCCGCGCTGGTCAAGGGCGAGGGCGCGTACCTGGACGTGTCGGTGGCCGACGGCGTCCTGTCGCTGATGTCGCTGGCCGTCGACGAGTACCTGGCCACCGGGTACGAGCCCGGCCATCAGCGCTCGATGACATCCGGCCGCTACGCCTGCTACGCCACCTACCCGGCGGCCGACGGCCGGTGGCTCGCCGTGGCGGCGATCGAACCGAAGTTCTGGGCGAACTTCTGCCGCTTGCTCGGCCTGGAGAAGTGGGCCGCGCACCAGACCGATGACGCCGTCCAGGACCAGATCCGCGCGGACATCACCGTGGCGCTCTCGGCCAGGGACCGCGACGCCTGGGTGGGGCTCCTGTCCGGGTCCGACACGTGTGTCGCACCCGTTCTCACCGTGCCCGAGCTGGCCGAGGACCCCCACTACGGGTCCAGGAACGCATTCGTGGAGGCGGTCCACCCCGAGCACGGCGCTCTGCGCCAGACCGCGCCTCTGCTGGCCGGCATGGTCCGTTCCGAACTCCCGTACCGGCTCCCGGACGGCACTCACAGCGCGGAGCTGCTGCTGGAGTCCGGGTTCACCGAGGCCGAGATCAAGGAACTCCTGGAGGAAGGCTCTGTGGCATGACCGACGACCTCCCGGCCGACGTCACGGCCCTGATCGACCAGACCCGCTATGAGGAGACCGCCGACTTCCCGGTCGAACGCGGCTACGTCTGGACCTCCTGCGCCTCCGTCGAGAACGGCAACCCGCTGTACTGGGACGAGACCGCGGCCGCCGAGATCACCGGCGGCCCGATCGCGCCGCCGTCGATGCTGTCGACGTGGTTCCGCCCCCACCACTGGTCCCCGGGACAGGACACACCGAAGCTGCCGTTGCAGATCCACTTCGACCTCAAGGCGCAGCTGAACCTTCCGGAGGCGATCATCTCGGAGTTCACCACGGTGTTCCACGAGCCGGTGCGCCCCGGCAACGTCCTCACCACCTGCCAGCGCCTGCGGTCGATCAGCCCGGTGAAGACCACGAAGCTGGGCCGCGGACGCTTCTGGACCATCGACGTCGAATACCGGAACGCCCGCGGCGACCTGTGCGGTGTGGAGTCGTACACCGGTTTCGGCTACCGGCGTGAGGAGCAGGCCGCATGAAGCCGCAGCTGACCCTGGACCAGATCGCCGTCGGGGACCTCCTGCCGGTTTTGCGATACCCGGTGTCTGCGACGACGGTCGTTCTCGGCGCTCTGGCCACGCGGGACTGGCGTCCCATGCACCACGATCACCACTTCGCCGTCTCCAGGAACGGTGTGAAGGACATCTTCCTGAACACCCCGAACCAGGCCGCGTGGTTCGAGCGCTATCTCACCGACTGGACCGGCCCGCACGGCCGGCCGGGCCGCATGCGCTTCCGGATGAAGGACTCGGTGTTCCCCGGCGACCTGATGCGGATCGCCGGCACCGTGTCCGGCGTGGCGGTCGACGACGCCGGCTGCGGCTGGGCCTCCGTCGAGCTCGACCTGACCGTCGACGGCGCGTCCAAGACCGGGTGCTCGGCACGGATCGCCGTCCCGGTCTCCCCCGACGACAACCCGTGGGCCCGGCGCGGCGAGCGCTGGCGCCCCTAGCGAGACAGGGAAGCCCCGACAAAATGGACCTCGACCTCAGCGACGAGCAGCTGCTGCTGCGGGACACGGTGCGGGACCTGTGCGCGAAGCACGTGCCGTTGGACACGGTGCGCGCCCTGGAGAACGACCCGGAGCGCTACCCGGAGGACTTCTGGAAGCAGGCCGGACAGCTCGGCCTGCACGGGATGCGGCTGCCGGAGGAGCACGGCGGCACCGCCATGACGCTGCTGGACGCGGCCCTGGTCTACGCCGAGTTCGGGCGCGCGCTGGTGCCCTCGCCGCATTTCGCGGGCACCGTCCTGGCCGGCCGGGTGCTCGACGCCGCGGGCAGCGCCGAGCAGCGGGAGCGGTGGCTGCCGCGGATCGCGTCGGGCGCCGGGGTGTTCACCGTGGCGTGGCTCGAACCCGATCGCGGCTGCGGGCCGAAGGGCGTGCGGGCGAAGGCGGTGCCGGCCGAGGGCGGCGGCTACCGGCTGACCGGGGTCAAGCGGCACGTCCCCTACGCCCGGAGCTCGGAGCGGGTGATGGTCCTGGCCCGGGACGAGGCCACGGGCGAGGTGGTGTTCCCGCTGGTGGATCCGGCGGCCGAGGGCGTGCGGCTCACGCAGCAGCTGACCGTCGCCTCGGACACCCAGTACCGGATCGACTTCGAGGACGTCTTCGTGCCCGAGGACGGCGTCGTGCGCGGCGGCTGGCCGGTCTGGGACGCGGTGATGCACGACGCCATCGTGCTGGCGGCGGCCCAGATGGTCGGCGCGGCCCGGCGCACACTGGAGTTCACGGTCGAGTACGCGCTGACCCGGCACCAGTTCGACAAGCCGCTGGGAGCGTTCCAGGCCATCGCGCACTACCTCGCCGACGCCGTGACCGCGATCGACGGCGCGGAGACGCTGGTCTGGGAGGCGGCGTGGGCCCGGGACGCGGGACGGTCCACGGCGAAGCTCGCGCCGATGGCGAAGCTGTTCGCGGGCGACACGTTCCGGGACGTGACGGCGACCGCGCAGCAGATCTTCGGCGGGAACGGGTTCACGGTGGAGTTCGACACGCAGCTGTACTTCCGGCGGGCGAAGCAGTGGCAGATGGCGTGGTGGGACGCGCGGTATCTGGAGGAGCTGATCGCGGCGCAGGTGCTGGACGCCGCGTAGGGGGAAGCCGGGGTCAAGGACGGCACCTGAGATCCGCCGACTCGCGTTCTCCGGACGCGCGGCGGTTACGGCTTGACGGCCCGCGTGGCGAAGTAACCGGGCATGTACCGGGCGGTGGCATCCGCGTGGTGCGGGGCTTCGTCCAAGTGGGTCAGGATGAAGCCTGCCGCGAGCTGGCCGCCGATCTGCCCGGTGAGTGAGTGGCTGTATTCGATCGGCCCGGTCCCGTACGAGCGCTGCCGCTCGGCGTCTGGGAGATCAAGGCTGCTGAACGGGAGCTTGTGGCGCACTATGAGCTCACCCCGCTCGTCCAACGCCGTGACGTCGAAAATGAAGATGTCGGGGTTCAGGAACCCGGCCATCAGGATTCCGCCCGGGCGGAGAACCCGGAAGGCCTCCCGCCAGACCGGTGCGAGATCGGGGCAGAACACGTTGGACACCGGATTGAAGACGACATCGAAGCCGGCATCGGGAAACACGCTCAGGTCGCGCATGTCGCCGAGCACGGTACGGACGGCCAGGCTCTCGCGGGTGGCGACCTCCCGGTCGCGGTCCAGTTGCCGCGGCGAGTTGTCCAGGACCGTCACGACCGCGCCCGCTGCCGAGAGCACCGGCCCCTGCTGCCCTCCGCCGGAAGCCAGGCACAGCACCTCGGCGCCGGCCAGTTCAGCCGGGAACCAGCCGCGCGGAACCGGCTCGTGGCCGATCAGGACGACGGACCAATCGCCGGCCCGGGCCCGGGCGATGACCTCCGGCCCGACCGGCTGGGTCCATTCGTTGCTGTTCTCCACCTCGCGGTCCCAGGCGGCGCGGTTATAGGCCACGGGATCAATGTTGTCCGTCACAACGGGAAAGCTTAGGGGCCCGGCCCAGTCCGCCGCCCCGCCGGCGCCCCCGCGGTTCGCAGAAACGGGGTCAGCCAAGTGCCGCCCGGAGGGCCCGCACCGAGCGTTCGACGTCGTCCGCCGTCGTGCGCCAGTTGCTGAAGGCGGCCCGAATCGCCGGGACGCCCTGGTAGACCGTCGGCGTGAAGAAGGCCTCCTCCGAGACGGCGCGGATCAGGGCCTGGATCCGGTCGGCAGTCGGGTCGTCGGCGAGGGTGAAGCAGACGACGTTCAGCCGAAGGGGCGCCAGGGGCACGAGTCCGGGGGTGGCTTCCACCGCGGCGTGGAACGCCAGCGCCGACTCGGCGCAGTGTTCCACGATCTCACGGTGGCCTTCACGGCCGTAGGCGCGCAGGGTGAACCACGCGGCCAGGGCGCGCAGGCGGTGGGAGTTCTCTGGGGTCAGGTGGACCAGGTCCGGCTCCTCGCCGAGCGGGCCCAGGTATGCCGCCGAATTCTGGAACACCGAGGTCTGCAGGTCACGGCGGCGGGTGAACTGGATCGCGCTGTCGTAGGGGACGTTGAGCCACTTGTGGAGGTCGATGCAGATCGAGTCGGCCTCGTCCAGGCCGGCGACGTGGTGCGCGTGGCGCGGGGACAGCGCCGCGAAGCCCCCGAAGGCCGCGTCGACGTGCAGCCAGAAGTCGTGGCGGGCACGCAGGGCCGCGATGGCACGGAGGTCGTCGAAGTCGACGGTGTTCACCGTGCCGGCGTTGGCGACCACGACGCAGGGGCCCTCGGCCGCCTCCAGTTCGCGTTCCAAAGCGGCGACGTCGACGGCTTCGCGGTTGTGCAGCACGGGGACCGGCACCAACGCGCTCCTGCCGAGGCCGAGCATCGACAGCGCCTTCGCGATGCTGGAGTGCGCCGTCCCGGACAGCACGCGCACTCGCCCGAGAGCGGCGGCGCCGTTTGCGGCCACTGAGACCCCGAGCCGGGTCCCGAGCCACTCACGGGCGATGGCCAGGCCGACGAAGTTGGACATGGTGGCGCCGCTGACGAAGGTTCCGGAGTGCGCCGGACCGAGGCCGAAGAGCTCGCGGAGCCAGGCGACGGTCTGGCGCTCCAGCCCTTGGCCGCCGTACTCGAACGACGAGTTCGCGTTCTGGTCCAGGGCCGCCGTCAGCCAGTCGCCGGCCAGCGCGGCAGGTGTGGTGCCGCCGGTGACGAAGCCGAAGTAGCGCGGCCCGGCGCTGGCCGACATGTGCGGTTCCCAGAGCTCGGTGAACTCGGCCAGAGCAGCCGCCGCGCCGACGCCGTCCGCCGGCAGCGGCACCGCGTCGGGGACTCGTGCCCCGCCTCGTACGCCCGCGGCGACGACGGGGCGGGAGTCCAGACCGGCCAGGACCGCGGCGGCCCGGTCGCGGGCCAGGTCCAGGAGGTCCGGCAGCTGTGCGAGGTCATCCGCGAGAAGGCGATGCATGCGCCCGACCCTAACGTCAGCGGTGATCATCGCGCGCGGGCCAATTCGGAAGAGGTGGAGTCCTGCGGCCGGGGCTGGGCGCTGACAGCGGGGCTGAACGCTTATGCCGCCAACGCGGCCGTGGACCCGTGGGTGAAGGCGGCGACCACGCGGCAGATCCAGGAGACGCTCGCCGGCTGAGCGGCGGCGAGTAGGCAAGAACCTGTCCGCGCGCATCAGCCTCCTGGTCGCCTACCCCTTCCGCGCCACCACCCCGTAAGCGATCTGCCGCTCCCGCACCGCCCGCGCCACCGCACCCTCCGGCCGCCACTCCGCCATGGGCACCAGCCCCGGTGCGATCGGCTCCCAGTCCCCCACCAGCTCCAACACCTCGCGGGCATCGCGCAGCCGGCACGCGATCGAGGACTGCCGATACGCCGCCGCGGTGGCCCGGGCCAGGTCCGCGGCCAGGTCGGCGGTGCCGTGGGTGAGCACCAGGTGGCTGCCGGACGGGCACGCGTCCATCAGCGTCCTCAGATGGTGCGCCGGGGACTCGTGATCCGGCAGGAAGTGAAGCAGCCCCGTCACCAGGATCGCGACCGGTTGCCCGAGATCGATGAGCGCGGTCAGGACCGGGTCCTGGAGCAGCGCCCCCGGAGTGCGCAAGTCGCCCTCGACGAACGCCGTGCCGTCGCCGCCGTCGGCGAGCAGCACGCGGGCGTGCGACAGCACGATCGGGTCGTTGTCCACGTACGCGACCCGGGCCGCGGGGTCGACGGCGCGCGCCATCTGGTGCGTGGTGGGGGTGCTGGGCAGGCCGGTGCCGATGTCGACGAACTGGCGCAGCCCGGCGGCGGCCAGGTGGCGGACGGCGCGGCGGAGGAAGTCGCGCTGCTGGCGGCAGGTGTCGCGGATGTGCGGGTTGGCGCGCTGGATCAGTTCGGCGGCTTGGCGGTCGGCGCGGAAGTGGTCCTTGCCGCCGAGCAGGAAGTCGTAGACGCGGGCGACATGGGGGGCTTCGGTGTCGACGGTGAGCGGCTGCCAGCCTGCGGCGTCGTCGAGGAGCGGGGGCAGCGGGTCCAGTCCGTCGTGATCGGCCATGCACCCTCCTGGCGGGCCGGGCCCGGGGCCGGTTTCGTCAGCGCTCGAAGGCCCCAGGATAACCAAACTCCGTCTCTGGTCTAGAGCACTTCAGGTGACGATATGATCTATGCCGGTCAGGAGCGGGAACGGCTAGGAGCGGCGGTCGCCCATGCGGGACAAGGAACGACGCTCGGTGGCGGCCGTGTTCGGGGCGCACGGGGCGGGCTCCGGCACTTTCGCCTCGCGCCTGCCATGGCTGTCGGATCACCTGCACCTGTCGGCCGGCAAGCTGGGGATAGCCCTGCTGATGACGTCGATCGGCGCGATCTGCGCGATGCCGTTCGCCGGCCGGCTGGTGGCCCGTCTGGGTACGAAGATCGTGGCCCGCGTGTTGATCTGCGCGTTCGCCCTGGTGGTCCTGGCCGCCTCGTGGATGCCGAGCCTGCCGGCGCTCGCCGCCGCCACGACCGTGCTGGGCGCCGTCGGCGGCACCTCGGACATGGCGATGAACGCGCAGGGCATCCTGGTCGAGAAGCGGATGGGCCGCTCCATCATGTCCGGATTGCACGGCAGCTGGAGCACCGGCGTCCTGGTCGCCGCCCTGGCCGGTTCCCTGGCCGCGCACCAGCATGTCAGCGCCCGCGTGCACTTCGCGATCGCGGCGGCGGTGATCGCCGCGGTCGCGGTGGCGGCCACCCACGCCTTCCGCACCACGGCGGCCGACGTCGGCCTGGCCGAGGAGAAGTCCGAGGACGTGCCGCTGTTCGTGGTGCCGCGCGGCGTGATCCTGCTGATCGGCCTAGTCGGTTTCTGCGGCATCTACGCCGAGGTCGCCGCCCAGGACTGGTCCTCGGTCTACATGCACCGCACCCTGCACGGCGACGAGGCCGAGGCCGCCTTCACCACCGGCATGTTCGCCTTCACCATGGCCGCCGGCCGCCTCTCCGGCGACGCCGTGGTCGGCCGTCTCGGCGCCGCCGCCACCGTCCGCGCCTGCGGCGTCGTCGGCGCGCTCGGCGGCCTCCTGGTCGTCGTCGCCAGGTCCCCCCTCCCGGCCGTCGTCGGCTTCATGCTGATCGGCGTCGGCGTCAGCGTGGTGGTCCCGCTCGCCTTCGCCGCCGCCGGCCACGCCGGACCGAACCCGACGCTGGGCGTGGCAGGCGTCGCGACCATCGCCTACGGAGCCGGCATGGCCGCGCCCGGCATGATCGGCGGCATCGCGAACCTGACGTCGCTGCGCGTGGCGTTCACGGCGGTCACGGTGCTGGCGGGTCTGGTCGCGCTCGGCGGCGGGCTGCTGGGACGGAACGCGCCGGCGGCGGTGCACGGGGGCGGGGGCGAGGCGGCGGGCGCGAGCGCTCACGCGGACGCGGTCGGGTTGGCGGCCGCCGCCGAGGCGGAGGCGCTGGCCAACGAAGGGTGAGACGGGGCCCGGTCGGCGGAACCGGCGGGCCGCCGCACCATCAGCATCCTCACCCGGCGTTGAAGTACGAAGCCTCCGGATGGTGCGCCACGATCGCGTCGGTCGACTGCTCCGGGTGCAGCTGGTACTCCTCCGACAGGCGCACGCCGATGCGTTCGGGCTTCAGCAGCTCGACGATCTTGGCACGGTCCTCCAGGTCCGGGCAGGCCGGGTAGCCGAAGGAGTAGCGGCAGCCGCGGTATTCGACCTTGAACAGGGCCTCGACGGAGGCCGGGTCCTCGTTCGCGAAGCCGAGTTCGTCGCGGACGCGGGCGTGCCAGTACTCGGCCAGGGCCTCGGCCAGCTGGACCGACAGGCCGTGCAGCTCCATGTACTCGCGGTAGGAGTTCGCGGCGAACAGTTCCGCAGTGGCCTCGGCGATGCGCGCGCCGACCGTCACCAGCTGGAACGGGGCCACGTCGACCTCGCCGGTGTCCTCCGGGCGCCAGAAGTCGGCCAGGCACAGGTGCCGGTCGCGGCGCTGGCGGGGGAAGGTGAAGCTCATGCGCTCCTGGCGGGAGTCGTCTGCGTCGTCGAGGATCAGCAGGCTGTCGCCCTTGCTCACGGCCGGGAAGTAGCCGTAGACCACCGCGGCTTCGAGCAGGTTCTCGGTCTGGAGGCGCTCCAGCCACATCCGCAGGCGCGGGCGGCCCTCCTCCTCGACCAGTTCCTCATACGTGCGGCCGCCGGTGCCGCGCCCCGGCTTCAGGCCCCACTGCCCCAGGAACAGCGCGCGCTCGTCGAGGTAGGGGGCGTACTCGGCCAGGCGGATGCCCTTGACCAGGCGGTCGCCCCAGAACGGCGGGGTGGGGATCGCGTTGTCCATCGCCACGTCGGAGCGGGTGGGGATCGGCTCGTCGGGGACGGTGCGCAGCGGGCCCGTGGCCTTCACCCGGCGGGGGCGCAGCGCCGGCAGGGAGGCGCCCGGCACGCCGGCCTTCACCGCCGCGACCGCGTCCATCAGGTGCAGCCCCTCGAACGCGTCGCGGGCGTAGCGGACCTCGCCCTGGTACAGCTCGGCCAGGTCCTGCTCGACGTAGGCGCGGGTGAGCGCGGCGCCGCCGAGCAGCACCGGCCAGCGGGAGGCGACCCCGCGGGTGTTCATCTCCTCCAGGTTCTCCTTCATCACCACCGTGGACTTCACCAGCAGGCCCGACATGCCGATGGCGTCGGCGGCGTGCTCCTCGGCGGCGTCCAGGATGGTCTGCAGCGGCTGCTTGATGCCGAGGTTGACCACGTTGTAGCCGTTGTTGGACAGGATGATGTCGACCAGGTTCTTGCCGATGTCGTGGACGTCGCCCTTCACCGTGGCCAGCACGATCGTGCCCTTGCCGGTGGAGTCGGACTTCTCCATGTGCGGCTCCAGGTGCGCCACCGCCGCCTTCATCGTCTCGGCGCTCTGCAGCACGAACGGCAGCTGCATCTCACCGGAGCCGAACAGCTCTCCGACGGTCTTCATCCCGTCCAGCAGCACCTCGTTGACGATCTCCAGCGCGGGCCGCTCCTGCAGGGCGGTGTCCAGGTCGCCTTCCAGGCCCTTGCGCTCGCCGTCGATGATGCGCCGCTTCAGGCGCTCCTCCAGCGGCAGCGCGGCCAGCTCGTCGGCGCGCGAGGCCTTCTGGGAGGCGGCGTCCACGCCCTCGAACAGCTCCAGCAGCCGGGTCAACGGGTCGTAGCCCTCGGCCCGCCGGTCGTAGACCAGGTCCAGGGCGACCTTCCGCTGCTCCTCCGGGATCCGGGCGATCGGCAGGATCTTGGAGGCGTGCACGATCGCCGAGTCCAGCCCGGCCTCGACGCACTCGTGCAGGAACACCGAGTTCAGCACCTGCCGCGCGGCCGGGTTCAGGCCGAAGGAGATGTTCGACAGGCCCAGCGTGGTCTGCACGTCCGGGTGCCGCCGCTTCAGCTCCCGGATGGCCTCGATGGTCTCCAGGCCGTCGCGCCGCGACTCCTCCTGCCCGGTACAGATCGTGAAGGTGAGGCAGTCCACGAGGATCGAGTCCTCCGGCACGCCCCAGTTCCCCGTGATGTCCTCGATCAGCCGCTCGGCGATGGCCACCTTGTGCTCGGCCGTGCGGGCCTGGCCCTGCTCGTCGATGGTCAGCGCGATGACGCCGGCGCCGTGCTCGGACACCAGCCCCATGATCCGCGCGAACCGGGAGTCGGGGGCGTCGCCGTCCTCGTAGTTCACGGAGTTGATGACGGCGCGCCCGCCGAGGGTCTCCAGTCCGGCGCGCAGGACGTCGGGCTCGGTGGAGTCCAGCACGATCGGCAGCGTGGAGGCCGTCGCGAACCGCCCGGCCACCTCCCGCATGTCCGCCACACCGTCTCGGCCCACGTAGTCGACGCAGAGGTCGAGCATGTGCGCGCCGTCGCGGATCTGGTTGCGCGCGATCTCCACGCACGCGTCCCAGTTCTCCGCCAGCAGCGCCTCGCGGAACGCCTTGGAGCCGTTGGTGTTCGCCCGCTCGCCGATCGCCAGGTAGCTGATGTCCTGGCGGAAAGGCACGTGCTGGTACAGCGACGACGCCCCGGCCTCGCGCCGCGGCGCCCGCGGCGCCACCTCGCGCCCGCCGACCCGCTCGACCAGCTGCCGCAGGTGCTCCGGCGTGGTGCCGCAGCACCCGCCGACCAGCGACATGCCGTACTCGGTGACGAAGCGCTCCTGCCAGTCGGCGAACTCGGTCGGGCCCAGGGGGTAGTGCGCGCCGTCGGAGGTGAGGACGGGCAGGCCCGCGTTCGGCATGCACGACAGGCCGATCCCGGAGTGCTTGGCCAGGTAGCGCATGTGCTCGCTCATCTCGGCCGGCCCGGTCGAGCAGTTCAGGCCGACGCGCTCGATCCCCAGCGGCTCCAGCGCGGTCAGCGCCGCGCCGATCTCGGTGCCGAGCAGCATCGTGCCGGTGGTCTCGAACGCGGCCTGCGCCCACACCGGGACGTCGACCCCGGAGGCGGCGATCGCCGCCTTGCACCCCAGCACGGCGGCCTTGATCTGCAGCAGGTCCTGGCTGGTCTCCACGAGCAGCGCGTCCGCGCCGCCGGCGATCAGCCCGGCGGCCTCGGCCTGATAGGCGTCCCGCAACGTGCGGTAGGAGATCTGGCCGAGCGAGGGGAGCTTGGTGCCCGGGCCGATCGAACCGATCACCCAGCGCGGCCTGTCCTTGGTGCTGAAGTCGTCGGCGACCTCGCGGGCGAGCCGGGCGCCGGCCTCGGAGAGCTCGTGGATCCGGTCGGCGATGCCGTAGTCGCCCAGGTTGGTGTGGTTGGCGCCGAAGGTGTTGGTCTCGACGCAGTCCACGCCGGCCCGGAAGTACTCCTCGTGCACCGAACGGACGATGTCCGGACGGGACAGGTTGAGGATCTCGTTGCAGCCCTCGTGGCCCTGGAAGTCGTCCAGCGTCGGGTTCTGCGCCTGGAGCATGGTGCCCATGGCCCCGTCGGCCACCACCACCCTCGTGCGGAGGGCTTCGCGCAACGCTGCGGACCTGGTGTTTCCGGCGTGCGCGGACGACGAGGCGGTCGAGGCCATGATGGTTCCTCCGGGTGAGCGGCTGCTCTTGCTGTGACCACTGCTGTGACCAATCCCGACCGATTCTAGTCCGCGGGGCTTACCGGATCTTGGAGTGTCCACGGAATGGAGCTGGAGCTGCGGGGCGCCGGCGCGGACGCCCTGGACGGCGAGCGCCCGGCGCCGCCTCTGGCGCCGGCGTCCGGCGCCGCGTGCCCCGCGGACGGTCCTGCGGCCCGCTCGCCGCCTCGCCCGAACGCCCGCTCAGCGGCCGGCGGCGGCCAGCTCCACGACCTGACCCCGTTCCGGCACCGCCTCCGCCACCTCCCGGATCACCGCCTCCACCGGCCCCGCCGCCCCGCCCGCCAGCCGCCGGACCACCTCCCGCCAGCGCTCCGGACGGCCGTCGAGGTGCGCGGCCACCAGGGCCTCGCGCGGGAAGTGGCCGGCGCGGTCGAGCTCGGCGTCGGTGCGCAGCGCCTGGTAGCGGTGGTCCTGGTCGGAGACCGCGTCCAGCCAGTGCCGGCGCGGCACCTGCCGGGCGGCGTCGACCAACGGGTCCGCGGTGCCGGTGAGCTGCGACGCCCGCACCGCCGGCAGGGCCTGCTCCAGGCTGCCGGTGCGCTGCAGCTCCAGCGCCCACACCGGCTCCGGGCCGACCGCGGACGCGAGCGCGCCGTACGCGCACACCAGCGCCGCCGTGGTGACCCGGCCGCTGACCGCGAGGACCACCTGCCGGAGCGTCACGGGGTCGTCGGTCATGTCCCACACCAGGTCCAGCAGCTGGTCGAGGCGGTCGCCGGCGAGGTTCTGGGCCCAGGTGCGGACCTGGGCCGGATCGCGCTCGAACGCCCGGAACGCGGCCCGCCGGAACCGCGGCGGAGCGACCCGGCGCAGCAGCAGCTCCTGCGCGCTCCCGGCGCCGGCCCGCTCCAGCGCGGAGTCCGGGCACAGCTCGTTGCGGGCGAGCCACCGCCGCTGCGCGGGCAGGCCGCGGTCCAGCACGTGGTCGACGAGCGGCCGGGTCAGCGGTCCGCTGGTGAGCAGCCAGCCCCAGCGGAGCTGCGGCGGTCCCGGTGGAACGGGTTTCGGCACGTCGTGGAGGGCTGCCAGGTAACGGCCCGCGACGTCGCGCGGCGCGAGCCCGAGCAGCAGGCTCTGGGGGTTGTGGTCGGTGCGCGGCGAGCCGAAGAAGCGGCGGAAGCCACCCGGGGCGTCCGCGCCGGACGGATCGGGCCGGTCAGGCCTTTCGGGTCCGGCAGACCCGGCGGACCCGGCGGACCCGTCCGGGCCACCGCAGGCGTCGAGCAGCTCCCCCAGCGTCCCGCCGAAGCCGCCGCTCGCGTCCAGCATCGTCGACCAGCGTTCCTGGTCCTCCCCCAGCTTCGCGGCCAGCAGCCCCCTGACGAGAACCCTGACGTCACCGGTCGCCCGGCGCGCGCCGGGCTGCACGTACTCCTCCGGCGTGCACACCCCCAGCGTCACGGTCAGCACCGCCGGACGCGTGTGCTCCACGACCTGCCCGGCGGTCAGTGTCCCGGACCGCAGCGCATCCAACGCCAGGGTCCGCAGCCGCGACACCGTGACGTCGCGGTAGTCGTCGGCGGCCGCGTCGTCCAGGGCGCGCCGGTACTCCGGCAGGCCCATCGTCCGTACCGGCACGCACTCGGGCTGCTGGACCAGCCGGCATGCCAGGACCTCCCGCGCGACCGACGGCCGCTCGCCGAGCACCGCCGCGACGACCGCCGGGGCCAGCGGCAACGCGATCGCGCCCACCGCCTCGGCGAGCGCCTCCGGTGCCATGGCGCGCAGGACGCCCGCCACGTCCGCGGGCCGCGCCGCGTCGAGCAGCCGCAGCACGCGGGCCGGGCCGGGCGCCGGATCGGCGGCCGCGGGGTCCCGGACCGCCGTACTCTGCGTCACCCACACGGGCGACGTCAGCGCCTCCATCGCCCACCTCCCCGTAAGCCTGCCCATCTGCGGTTCCGATCGAGGCTACAGCGCTTGCCGGGCTGAGGGTCCGCCGCTGCGACGTCGGATTCCCGTCACGGGGTCACCCGGTCGGCGCAGGTTCAGCCTTCGGAGGGCGTGCCGGTCCCCGTCCCGCGCTCCGCTGTAAAGCAAGCTTGACACCTCCGAGTGTCAAGCGTACTTTCCATCCATGCGGAACGACATGCGGGCTCTGCGTCAGGGCAAGGGCCTGTCGCAGCAGGACCTGGGGCAGGCGCTCGGCGTCTCGCGGCAGACGGTCAACGCGATCGAGCAGTGCCGCTACGACCCGTCGCTGCCGCTGGCCATCCGCATCGCCCGGTACTTCGGCACCACAGTGGAGGAGATGTTCCATGTCGACGGGGACTGAGCAGGGCACCGGCACCGGCGACGGCGGGAGGCGCGGCGGCGGGTGGGCCGTCCCGGTGACCGGAGTGCTGATCGGCTGCGTCTATCTCGCGGTCTTCCTGGCCCGGCACGACGTACCGATGGCCCTGTTCGGGCTCGGGGTCATGGTCGCCTACGTCGTCGCCCTCCGGCTGTTCTCCGGCCGTTGGGAGACCGCGGCGCTGCTCGGCGGCGACACCGGTGACGAACGCCGCCGCGCCATCGACGAGCGGGCGGCGGCCACGACGCTGCGGGTGCTGGCGCCGGTGCTGGTCGTCGGGTTCTTCGTCTCGGCGGCGCGTGGGACCGGGGCGACGACGTGGGCGATGCTTTCCGCGGTGGTCGGAGGCGTCTACATCGTCTCGACGATCGTCCTGACCCGGCGCGGCTGAGGGACGCCGCGCACCGGGACGCGGGACGCCGCGGCGCGGAGCGCAGGCTCCGAGCGCCGCGGCGTCCCCGGGATCAGTCAGCAGTCTGCGACGTGACCCGCGCCGTCAGTACCACGCGACGACCGTGACCTCCGTGTTCGGCACCCACGCCTCGCGGTGGTTGTAGTCGATCGCGAACCACAGGTTGCTGGTGCCGTCCTCGAACACCGACTTCGGCGCGGCCCACTCCGAGCCGGTCGGCGCGGTGCCGATGACGTACGTGGAGCTGGTCGTCGGCCGGCCGTAGATCTTGATGGTGCCGTTCTTCGTGGTCGGCTTCAGGCTCAGCACGTAGGAGTGGACGGGGACCGCCGAGCCGGCCGGCACGGCCACCCACGCCAGCTTCGCGTCGGCGTACTGGCTCGGCGACGAGCCGCCCAGCCTGTCGTTCTCCCCGTACCAGATCTGGTACATCTCCATCCCGGTGCCGGCCTCGTCCGCCTGCTCGGCGAGGTAGTAGTACGGCATCTGGGTCTCGATGTTCGTGGTCTCGTCCGTGGGGTCGGTGCCCGACGCCCCGGGGATGACCGGGTCCGCGGTACTGGGACCGGTGTAGAGGGTGAAGAAGCTGTTGTTGGCCGTGGTCTCAGTGCCGTTGGCGCCCAGCGGCGCCTGGTCGCTGCTCGGGTTGACCCGGAACAGGCCCGCGGCGGGGGTGTTCCCGGTCGGGTAGGGCACGCCCTGGGCGTGGATTAGGCCGAAGTAGTAGTCCCACAGCCAGTACTTGCCCGGGTCGACGTGGTTCGGCGAGGTGCCGGTGGTCGGCGCCGGGGTCGTGCCGTGCGCGGTGATGTGGGCGTGGTCCAAGGGGATGTTGTACTTGTTCAGCAGATACGCGACCAGCTTGGCCGAGGCCAGGTACTCGGTGGCGTTGTACCACTGGTAGCCGGTGGCGTCGATGCCCGCGTGCTCGATGCCGACGGCGTGCTCGTTGTAATAGAAGTTCCCCGCGTGGTACGCGATGTCCTTCTCTCTGAGCGCTTGGTACACGGTGCCGTCGGAGTCGACGATGTAGTGCACGCTGACACCGCTGTTCGGATCCTGGAAGGTGCTCAGGGCGTCCTGCGCGGTGCCCTCGATGTCGTGGATGGTCACGGCGTACATGGCGAAGCTCGACGGGCGGCTGGAGCTCTGGTAGGTGCACGGCGAGGTCACGTTGCAGTCGTACGTGGCTGCCGGTACCACGCAGTCGACCGCGCCCGGGTAGTCGACGTTCGAGTCCTGCGTGCAGCCGGCCGGCAGCGCGGCGGCCACGGGCACCGAGGCCAGGCCGGACGTGTCCGGGGCCACGGCCTGCGGCGCCAGGGTCACGGTCTCGCCGTCGTCGGCGACGCCGCTGAACCCGGTGGCCAGCAGCTTGAACGCGGCGTCGGCGTACATCCCGGCCACCGACCGCGTGGAGGCGTGGCTGTAGGCCGCGATCGGCGCGTACCAGCCGGACACCGAGGCCGGCAGCTTCGGCGCCAGCGCGAGCGCCTCGGCCCGGAGCACGGCCGCGCCGCCCATGATGTTCGCGGCCGTGTCGTGCTGGAGCGCGGTGACGGTGAGGCCGGTCAGCTTCGCCGCCTGGTCGAGGGTGTCCGTGCTGCGGCCCTTCACGAGGTGCATGCAGCCGTAGCCGCCGTCCATGCTGGGCTGCCCGCCGTGCGCGCTGAGGCGGCCCTCCAAGTAGCAGACCGATTCCAGCACCTGCTCGGGCACGCCGTACTTCTGCGCCGCCCGGGCGAAGGCCGCGGTGACGCCGGAGGAGCTCGTCGCCTGCGCGGGAGCGCCGGCCAGGCCGCACGTGAGCAGGGTGACCACGGCCAGCAGGCCACCGGCCCACCTTCTTCGCCGAGCCGTGTCGCGTCGTCTCATGGGTCGCATTCACCGTCCTTCATCAGTATCCGGATCCGGATCCGCCACCGGACATGGTGCGGCCGGGACGGGCGTTTGTCACGCAGAATCAACAAGAAACCATGATGATTCTTGACGGGTACTCAGAGCGCTGCAACACTCCGAGCCATGCGAAGCGCTTCCTGGAACCGCTCATCCGCCACGGTCCGGGCTCTGTCCTGCGCGGTGGTCATGGCCGCGGGCGCCGTGGCCGGTCCGGCGGCCCACGCCGCCACCGCCGGCGAGCGTGTGAACTTCCACAAGTGGACGACGCAGGCCGACTTCCAGTCCGGGACCGCCGACGGGGTCACCGCGCTGGCGGGCGACCGGCAGGGCATCGCGATCTCCGGCACCGTGGGCACGTACCGGTACAAGGACCCGTACCTGCACACCACGAACACCTGGGCCTACAGCACCTGGACCTCGCCGTCGTACACGCCGGGCTTCGGCGCCACGGAGCTGGTCTCGTCGTGGAACGCGCAGACCCCGGCCGGCACCTGGCTGAAGGTCGAGCTGAACGCCACGATGGAGGACGGCCACCAGACCGGGTGGCTGGACATGGGCAACTGGGCCTCCGGCGACGGCGACGTCGCGCGCACCTCGCTGAGCCCGTCGGCCGGCGTCTACGGCGGCGTCTCGACCGACACCTTCAACGCCGCCGGCGGCCACACGGTGCAGAGCTACCAGCTGCGCGCGACGCTGTACCGGCTGACGACCAGCACCGCCTCCCCGCGGCTGTGGCAGCTCGGCGCGTTCGCGTCGGCGGTGCCCTCACGCACCGGTGTCAGCCCCAGCCCGCTCGGCGGCGCCGAGGGCATCGAGCTGGCGGTTCCGCGCTACTCGCAGCAGATCCACGTCGGCCAGTACAGCAAGTACGGCGGCGGCGGAGACGCGTGGTGCAGTCCCACCTCCAGCGAGATGATCACCGAGTTCTGGGGCGACGGCCCGACCGCGGCCGACATGTCCTGGGTGGATCCGTCGTACGCCGACCCGAGCGTGGACTACGCGGCCCGGTTCACCTATGACTACGCCTACAAGGGCACCGGCAACTGGCCCTTCAACGCCGCCTACGCCTCGCACTACGGGCTGGACGCCGAGGTCGTGCAGCTGCCGTCGGTCGACGACCTGGAGACGCTGATCAAAGCCGGGATCCCGGTGGCGATCTCCGTGGCCTTCGACAACGGCGAGCTCACCGGCTCCGGCTACGGCACCGCCGGGCACCTGATGGTCGTCGTCGGGTTCACCGCGAGCGGCGACTTCATCGTCAACGACCCGTTCTCCCCGTCGGACACCGCGGTGCGGCACATCTACCAGCGCGGCCAGCTGGAGAACATCTGGCTGCGGACCTACTGGACGCGTTCGGACGGCAGCACCGGCTACGGCTCCGGCGGTGTCGCGTATGTCTACACACCGCACGACATGGCACTGCCGCCGGTCGCGGATCCACAGAACCCGACCTGGTAAGCGAGAAGCCCTCGGCGAACGGCCGGGGGCTTCTTGGTTCCCGGGGGGTCAGTCCAGCTCGGACCCGACCGGCGCCACGATCACCCGCACCCCGGTCTGCTCCAGCGCCCGGATCGCCTCCAGCTCCGCCCCGGCGTCGGTGACGACCGCGGTCACCGCGGACAGCGGGCACACCCGCCCGACCGCGACCCGGCCCAGCTTGGCGGCGTCGGCGAGCACGTACACCTCGGCGGCCTGGGCCAGGATGGCCTGCCGCACCGGGATCTCCTCCAGGTTCTCACCGGTCACGCCGGCCTTGGCGTGCACACCGGAGGCGGCGACGAACGCCCGGTCGGCGAAGAAGCGCTCGAAGAACCGTTCCGACCCCGAGCCCACGCACGCCAGGTCGCCGCGCCGCACCTGCCCGCCGGCCAGGTGCACCTCCACGCCCTCGCGCCCGGCCAGCTCCGCGGCGGTCGGCAGGGCCACGCACAACGCCCGGCCGCTGAAGGTGGCGGGCAGGGCGCGCGCCGTCTCGGCGACCGTGGTGCCGACGTCGAACACCAGGGTCTCCCCCGGCTCGACCAGCGCGGCGGCCGCGGCGGCGATGGCCCGCTTGGGGTCCAGCCGCGCTATGGCGCGCTCGTCGGCGCCGGGCTCCCAGCCGCGCGCCTCCTGCGCCACCGCGCCGCCGTAGACCCGGCGCAGGATGCCGCGCTCCTCCAGCACCTGCAGGTCGCGGCGGATGGTCTCGCCGGAGACGCCGTACCGCGCGGCCAGGTCCTCCACGCGCACCCGGGTGTCGCGGCGCAGCTGGGCAGCGATCCGCAGGCGGCGCTCCTCGGGGAGTACCGCGTCGAGCAGTTCTTCCTTCATCGGTGGGGACTCCACAGCCGGCCGCAGGGGGGTGCGCGCGGGCGCGCGCTGCCACCAGCGTAGTGGGAGCGCGGACCGGGGCGGCGCCCCCGGCCCGGGCCCCGGCCGCCCGATCCCGCGATCGAGTGGGAAATATGTGGTTTCTTGGCCGAACAACTCGTGGACTCTTGACGACTTCTCCGGGAATTGCCACACTCGGCGCCACGACGACGCGTGAAGACCCACAACACCTCAAGGCACCACCCAGACCGTCTTGTGAGGAAGCCATGCCCACCCCGACCCCTCGACGACGTGCTTTCGCCCTGGCCGCGGTACTGGCCGGGGCGGCGGCGCTGAGCGCTCCGGCGGCCGCGGCCGCCGGCCGGGCGGACGCCGCCCGGCCCGCCGCCGTCCAGTCCCCTCATGTCCAGCAGGCGGCGAGCGCGAGCGACGGCAAGACGCTCACCGTGGCCACCAACGGCAGCATCGACTCGCTGTCGCCGTTCCTGGCCCAGCGCGCGCTGCCGACCGCGGTGCACCGTCTGATGTACGACTTCCTCACGAACTACGACACCAAGGACGACCACGCGATCGACGCCCTGGCGACGAAGTGGACGACCTCGCCGGACAAGCTCACGTGGACCTTCACCATCCGCGACGGCATGAAGTGGTCCGACGGCCAGCCGGTGACCGCCGACGACGTGGCCTGGACTTACAACCTGATGATGACGAACGACGACGCGGCCACCGCGAACGGCAACTTCGTCGCCAACTTCTCGAAGGTCGCGGTCGACGGGAACAACGTCGTCATCACCCTGAAGCAGGCCCAGTCCACGATGCTGGCGCTGGACATACCGGTCGTGCCGAAGCACGTCTGGGATTCGCACGTCCAGGACATCGGCAAGTTCAACAACGACACCCAGTTCCCGGTGGTCAGCGACGGGCCGTTCATCCTGACCGGCTACCAGAAGGACCAGTACCTGACGCTGGACGCCAACCCGAACTACTGGCGCGGCAAGCCCGGCTTCGACCACCTGGTGTTCAAGTTCTACAAGGACGCCGACGCCGAGGTGGAGGCGCTGAAGAAGGGTGAGGTCGACTTCGTCTACGGCCTGACCCCGGCGCAGTACGACTCCCTGAAGGGGCAGTCGGACATCGCCACCAACAAGGCCCCCGGCAAGCGTTTCTACGCCTTGGCCATCAACCCCGGCGCCACCACCAAGGACGGCCAGGCGTTCGGCGACGGCAACCCGGCTCTGCAGAACCAGCAGGTCCGCCAGGCCATCATGTACGCGATCGACACCAAGACGCTGGTGGCCAAGACCCTCGGCGGCTACGGCACCGTCGGCGGCGGCTACATCCCGCCGATCTTCGGCACCTACCACTGGGACCCGGACGCCTCCAGCGCCTACTCCTACAACCCGGACAAGGCCAACCAGCTGTTGGACGCCGCCGGGTACAAGAAGGGCTCGGACGGGATGCGGACCGGCCCGGACGGCAAGGCGTTGACGCTGCGCATCCTCGGCGAGACCAACCGGCCGGACGACACGCAGAACGCCGCCTACCTCACCGAGTGGCTCAAGGCCGTCGGGATCGGCGCCACCACCTCGATCGTGGACCAGGGCAAGCTCGGCGACACCGAGACCGCCGGCACCTTCGACCTGGCTTTCGACAGCTGGACCGTGAACCCGGACCCGGACTACGTGCTGTCCATCCAGCTGTGCGACGAGCGTCCGAAGGCCGCCGGCAAGAGCTTCGCCGGCGACGACTTCATCTGCGACAAGGACTACGACGCGCTGTACCAGAAGCAGATCACGGAGTACGACCCGGCGGCGCGCGCCGACGACGTGAAGCAGATGGAACAGAAGCTGTACTCCGACGCCTACATCAATGTCCTGTACTACGCGAACGCGCTCGAGGCCTACCGGTCCGACGTGATAGGGAGCTGGGACAAGCAGCCGCAGCCCGAGGGCGCGTACTGGGGCCAGGACGGGTACTGGGCGTTCTGGTCGGCCAAGCCGGCCGGCGCGGCCACGCCGGGCTCGACGGCGGCCGCCGCCTCCTCGAAGTCGGACTCGAACACCGGCCTGGTGGTGGGGATCGTCGTCGCGGCGGTCGTGGTCCTCGGCGGCGGCGCGTTCCTGCTCCGCCGGCGCCGCACCGCCACCGCCGAGGAACGCGAGTAACAGTGTCGATCACCGTCTCCGCACTGCCGGACGCCGCGGCCGCGCCCCCTCCCCCCGACGGGGCCGCGGCGGTCCGGCGGCGCGGCCCCGCCATCCCGCTGCGGTACGCCGCCGGCCGGGTCGGCGGGGCCGCGGTGAGCATGCTCGCCGTCGTGTTCACCGGCTTCTTCCTGTTCCGCATCGTGCCCGGCGACCCCGTGCGGGCCATGACCCGCGGCCGGCCAGTGGACGCCGACCAGCTGGCGGCGCTGCGCCACCAGTTCGGCATCGACAAGCCGCTGGTCGCGCAGTTCGCCGACTACGCCGCGCGGGTGGCCCGCGGCGATCTGGGCACGTCCTACCAGTACAAGAGCTCGGTCAGCGGTCTGATCGGCAGCCACGTGTGGCCCACGGTGTACCTGGTCGGCACCGCGACGCTGATCGCCGCGCTGCTGGGGCTGCGGATCGGCGTGCGGTCGGCGTGGCGGCACGGCAGCCGCTCGGACCGGGTGAACACCGGCGTGGCGCTGGTGCTGTGGTCGATGCCGACGTTCTGGCTCGGGCTGATCCTGATCGTGGTGTTCGCCGTCGGCGTCGGGCCGATCCCGGGGATGTTCCCGACCGGCGGGATGAGCGGGGCGAACGTGCACGGCCTGTTCCCCACGATCTGGGACCACCTGCGGCACCTGGCGCTGCCGTGCCTGACGCTGGTCGCCGTGGTGTACGCGCAGTACCTGCTGACGATGCGGGCCACGCTGCTGGAGGAGGTCGGCGCCGACTACCTCACCACCGCGCGGGCGAAGGGGCTGCGCGACGACGACGTGCGCCGCAAGCACGCGGTGCCGAACGCGATGCTGCCGGCCGTCACGCTGGTGTTCCTGAACCTGGGGACGGCGGTGTCCGGCTCGATCCTGGCCGAGACCATCTTCTCCTGGCCGGGTCTGGGCTCGCTGTTCTACGAGGCGCTGACCGTCCCGGACCTTCCGCTGCTGGAAGGGCTGTTCATCTTCTTCTCGGCGGCGGTGATCGTGATGAACCTGCTGGCCGAGCTGCTCTACCCGATCCTCGACCCGAGAGTGCGGACCACGTGATCGCCGACTTCCGCCGCATGCGCGCCGGGATGGCCGGCCTGGCCTTCCTGGTGCTGACCGCGCTGGTGGCCCTGACGGCCCCCCTGTTCATCTCCCCGCACGACCTGTCGGCCGTGTTCGCGCCGGGCATGCCGCGGCAGGCGCCGTCCGGCGACTTCCTGCTCGGCACCGACGGCTACGGGCGCTCGATGGTCGACGTGACGATCTGGGGCGCGCGGATCTCGCTGACCGTGGGACTGCTCGCCACCCTGCTGGCGGTCGGGATCGGCGCGCTGGTCGGGGTCACGGCCGGGCACTTCGGCGGCTGGCCGGGCACGGTGCTGATGCGCGTCACCGACTGGTTCCTGGTGCTGCCGGTGCTGGTGCTGGCCACGGCGCTGGCGTCGGTGCTGAAACCGGGCGTCGGCACCGTGGTGGTGGCGATCGGCGTGACGTCCTGGCCGACCACGGCGCGCGTGGTGCGGGCGCAGACGCTGTCGGTGGAGGCGCGGCCCTACATCGAGCGGGCCAAGGCGTTGGGCGGCGGGCACTGGCACGTGATGCGCCGGCACATCCTGCCCAACGTCATGCCCCTGATGCTGGCGCAGGCCACGCTGACGGTGTCCGGCGCGATCCTGGCCGAGGCCACGCTGGCGTTCCTGGGCCTGGGCGACCCGACGAAGGTCTCCTGGGGCACCACGCTGCAGCTGGCCCGGCAGGTCGGGGCGGTCAGCGCGAACGACTGGTGGATCCTGCTGCCGCCGGGCGCGGCGATCGTGGCGGTGGCGCTGGCGTTCACCCTCGTCGGCCGGGCGCTGGAACAGGTGCTGAACCCGCGGCTTCAGGAGCAGATGTGAACGACGTCCTGCGGGTGGAAGACCTGCACGTCTCCTACCGCCGGGCCGGCGGGCGGGTCCCGGCGGTGCGCGGCGTCGACCTGGCGCTGCCCGCCGGCGGCCGGCTCGGCCTGGCCGGCGAGTCCGGCTGCGGCAAGTCGACGCTGGCGGCCGCGGTGCTGCGGCTGCTGCCGAAGTCGGCGACCGTCACCGGGCGCGTCCTGCTGGAGGGCGAGGACGTGCAGGAGATGGGGTGGGGGCGGCTGCGCGCGGTGCGCTGGGCCCGCGCCTCGATCGTCTTCCAGGGCGCGATGCACTCGCTGAACCCGGTGCGCCGGGTCGGCGACCAGATCGCCGAGCCGATCCTGCTGCACGAGAAGACCACGCGCGCCGAGGCCGACCGCCGGGTGGCGAAGCTGCTGGACCAGGTCGGGCTGGTGGCCGCGCGCGCCGCGGCGTACCCGCACGAGCTGTCCGGCGGCCAGCGCCAGCGGGTGATGATCGCGATGGCCCTGGCCTGCTCACCGCGCCTGATCGTGGCCGACGAGCCGACCACCGCGCTGGACGTGATGATCCAGGCCCAGATCCTGCGCCTGATCGGCGAGCTGGTGGCCGAGCACGGCATCAGCCTGCTGATGATCAGCCACGACCTGGCGGTCCTCGCCGAGCACTGCGACCGCCTGGCGGTGATGTACGCCGGCCGCATCGCCGAGGAGGGCCCCGCCGGCCAGGTGTTCGCCGACGCCCGGCACCCGTACGGCCGCGCGCTGGCCGGGGCCTTCCCCCGGATCGGCGACCCGGCCTCCCGCCGCGGCCCGCGCGGCCTTCCCGGCGACCCGCCCGACCCGGCGCAGCTGCCGGAGGGCTGCGCCTTCGCGCCACGGTGCCCGATCGCGGTCGACGCGTGCCGGGAGGCGGAGCCGGCGCTGATCGCGGCGGGCGGGGACGGGGAGCGGATGGCGGCGTGCATCCGGATGGACGCTCTGCGGGGGGCGTCGTGACGCGTGATTCCGGACCGGAGCTAGAAACGGAAGAGACCTTGGAAGCGCAGGTCACAGGGACGGATTCAGCCATCGAGGACGCGGTGCCGTCGCAGCCGGCGTCGCCGGAGGGCGGCGGTCCGGCGGCGGACGGCGGGCCCGCGCCGGGAGGCGAGCCGGCGACGGCTGAGAAACCGTCGCCCGGCGCGGACGCCTCCGCCGAGCCGCCGGTCCTGTCGGTGCGCGGTCTGCACGTCGCGTTCCGGGCCCGGCACGGCCGGGGGCGTGCGCTGGCCGTCGACGGGGTGGACCTGGACATCGCGCCCGGTGAGATCGTGGCGCTGGTCGGCGAGTCCGGATGCGGCAAGTCGACGCTGGCGCGGGCGCTGACCGGGCTGGTCGTGCCGACGTCCGGGCAGGTGCTGCACGACGGGGAGCCGGTGTCGTACAAGCCGCGGGCGTTGAAGGCCTACCGGCGGGGTGTGCAGCTGGTGCTGCAGGACCCGACCGGGGCGCTGAACCCGCGCCGGACCGTCTACGAGGCCGTGGCCGAGGGGCTGCGGATCCATGGGAAGTCGGCGCTCGGTGCGTTCGGCGACGAGCGGGCGAAGGTCGCCGACGCGCTGTCGCGGGCCGGGCTGCGTCCGCCGGAGCGGTTCATGGCTCTGCATCCGCACCAGCTCTCCGGCGGGCAGCGGCAGCGGGTGGTGATCGCCGGGGCGCTGGTCCTGGACCCGGAGGTGCTGGTCGCCGACGAACCGGTGGCCTCCCTGGACGCCTCGGTCCGCGGCGAGATCCTGAAGCTGCTGCTGGACCTGCGGGACGCGGCCGGGCTGTCAGCCCTGGTGGTCACCCACGATCTGGGGCTGGCGTGGAACATCGCCGACCGGGTCGCGGTGATGTACCTGGGCCGCGTCGTGGAGACCGGGACGGTCGAGGAGGTGCTCACCGATCCGAAGCACCCGTACACCAAGGCCCTGCTGTCCGTGGTCGCCGAGTCCGGGACGGAGCCGGTGATCCTGTCCGGCGAGACCCCCGACTCCGCCGCGATCCCGGCCGGCTGCCGCTTCCACCCGCGCTGCCCGCTGCTGGCCTCCGGCGAGGCCGAGCGGCTGGGCATCGCCGACCGCTGCCGGACGGTGGATCCCGCGCCGCCGGCCGCCGAAGGCCGGCACGCCGCGTGTCACGCGGTCGCCGTGCCCGACACGGCCGCCTGACTCGATGTACCTGCCGGACCTCCCAGCTGGAGGCACCTGATCAGCGTGACGCCGCGGCCGGATCCCCGACCGCGGCGCCGACCCGCCCCGACCCCGGCACCGCACCCTCCTCACCCCGCGAAGGAGTCCCAGATGCGCTCACCTCGACGAAGAGCCCTGATACCGGTGGTGGCCTCAGCGCTGGTCGCGGCCACCGCCGCCGTCAGCCCCGCCGCCCACAGCGCCGCGGCGGCCGCCGGTCCCACCACCCGGCAGGCCGCGTTCGCCGCCGCGTCGGCCGAGTTCGGCGTCCCACTGCCGATCCTGATGTCCGTCTCCTACAACGAGACGCTCTGGGAGGCCCACGGCGGCAAGCCCAGCTTCTCGGCCGGCTACGGCCCGATGAACCTCACGAACCTGACGCAGGACGACCTGAACCGGGCCGGCTTCGGCTCCCCGTTCCGGGCTCCGGACCTGCTGAACGCCCCCGCGCTGCACACCGCCGCCAAGGCCGCGGCGCTGGCCGGGGTGGACCTCGCCACCGCCGAGACCGACGACGGGCAGAACATCCGCGCCGGGGCGGCGCTGCTGGCCTCGTACGAGAAGCAGTACAACCACGGAGTGCTGCCGCCGGCCGCCGACCTGCCGGGGTGGACCGTCGCGGTCGCCCGCTACTCGGAGGCCTCCGAGACGAAGGTGGCGCAGGTCTTCGCCGACGACGTCTACGCCACCATCCGCAGCGGCCAGTCCCTCACCACCCAGGACGGCCAGACCCTGTCGCTGCCGTCCCAGCCGTGGGTCCACGACCAGGGCGACGGTGCGCAGCGCCTCGGCCTGGTGAGCGTGGTGCCGCCGGCCGACCCGGTGCACGACCCGTCGCAGCTGACCGCACCGGAGTGCCCGGCCGACATCTCCTGCAGCTACTCCCCCAACGGCTTCTTCCAGCTGGATCCCAACGACAAGTCGAACTACGGGGACCACGACCCGGCGAGCCACCCGACCACGACCGACGTCCGCTACATCACGCTGCACGACAACGAGGAGAGCAACGACGGGACCCTGTGGCTGTTCCACGACCCGTCGTATCAGGCCTCGGCGCACTACGAGGTGCGCAGCGAGGACGGCCACGTCACGCAGATGATGCCGACCAAGGACATCGCCTGGGACAGCGCGAACGAGTCCTTCTACCAGCACTCGATCGGCATCGAGCAGGAGGGTTACGCGATCGACGGGGCCACCTGGTACAGCGAGGCCATGTACCACTCGACGGCGGCGCTGGTGAAGTACCTCGGGGCGAAGTACGACATCCCGCTGGACCGGCAGCACATCCTCGGCCACGACAACATCCCGGGCAGCAGCAACGCGCGGATCGCGACGCAGCACTGGGATCCGGGACCGTACTGGGACTGGTCGCACTTCATGGCGCTGGTCGGGGCCCCGATCCATCCGGACGCGCCGCCGACGTCGAACGTCGTGGCCGTCAATCCGATCTTCCAGCTGAACCAGCAGGCGGTGTCCGGATGCCAGAACATCCAGGACCTGACGCCGTTCCCGGGGCCGTACCACGGTGCGGAGTGGCCGAATCTGAACGGGCCGTGCCCTGACGGCTACTACCTCACCATGCCGAAGCAGCCCACGAACTTCGTCTGGCTGCGCACCGCGCCCGATGACGACGCACCGCTGATCGCCGACCCCTACATCCACGCCGACGGCTCGGCGGGGACGACGCGGGCCGCGGACTGGGGCGACCAGGCCGGTGCCGGGCAGGAGTTCGTGGTCGCGGACCGGGCGCCGGGCGGCTGGATCGCGATCTGGTTCGCCGGGCGCAAGGCTTGGTTCCACAACCAGTTCGGGCCGGCGAGCGCGGCGCCGGTGAAGGCGCTGACGGTGACGCCGAAGGCGGGGAAGACGTCGGTGCCGGTGTACACCGCCTCGTTCCCGGAGGCGGCGGCGTATCCGAAGGCGTTCACGGACTGGTACGGCGGGATCCCGCGCTCGCAGCGGATCGCGACGAAATACGTGCTGGCCGCCGGGCAGGCGTACGTCACCGACGGCAAGCCGCTGACGAGCGACTGGTTCGACGCGTACAACATCGACGGGTCGGCGTTCATGGACCAGACCGACTTCCAGGGCGGCATGAAGTTCTACCTGATCACCTACAACCACCGGATGGCGTTCGTGAACGCCGACGACGTGGACGTGGTGCCGTCGACGTCCTGACCGGGCGCTGAGGCACGCGACGCGGGTGGGCCGCTGGAGCGGTCCACCCGCTCAGGGCTGGCCAGGGGCCGTTCTCACGCCCGGCATCCCATGACAGACTGCCTTGTGACAGCTATGTCAGGCACCGACCACCACCGGCATTCAAGCGCCCCGCGCTAGGAGGATCCATGCCGTCGCCTTCCGCCGCCGCCTCGGCTTCGGCTCCGGCCGCCCCGTCCTCGGAGACCCGCGTGCGCGCCGGTGTCGGCGCCGCCGCCGACCGCACGGAGCGGGCGGTGGCCCGCACCGGCGTCGTGCTGGGCGTGGAGGCCGGGTCGACGCTGGTCGAGGCGATGGTCGCGACGGTCGACGGCGAGGTCGTGGGCCGCGGGCGCTCGGCGCTGGCGAACCCGACGGCGCTGCCGATCGCGGACGCCGTGGCGCACCTGGGCGACGCCGTCCGGCAGGCCCTGGGGCACGTCGCCCCGGACTCGGTGGCCGGGGTGGTGGTGGGCGCGGCCGGCATCCTGCGCTACTCCCGCGGCCCGAGCGCCGAGGCGCTGGCCAAGACCTGGGTCGACGCCGGCCTGACCTGTCCCGTGCTGGTGGTGGCGGACGCGGTGACGGCGTTCGCCGCGGGCACCCCGCGCCGCAGCGGCTCGGTCCTGATCGCCGGCGTCGGCGCCATCGCCGCCCGCGTGGAGGGCGAGGAGGTCACCGCGCGCATCGACGGCAACGGCTGGCTGGTCGGCGACGACGGGTCCGGTTTCTGGATCGGCCGGCAGGCGGTGCGCGCCGTGTTCGCGGCCCTCGACCGCCGCGGCGAGCCCACCCTGCTGGCCGAGGCGGTCCTGGCCACCGTCACCGGCGACGACGCCGTCCCCGACACCGCCGAGGACCAGATAGCGGCCCTCCGCGACGCCGTCTACGACGGCCCCCCGATCGCCCTGGCCGCCCTCGCCCCCCTGGTCTCCGCCGCCGCCACCGCCGGCGACCGCGTCGCCCAGCGCATCGTCGACCGCTCGGTCAGCCTCCTGATGGCCACCGCCACCGCCCTGACCGGCGACAGCCCCGAAGAACCCCTGGTCCTGGCCGGCTCCCTGCTCACCGCCCCCGGTCCCATCGGCGCCGAGGTCCAGCGCCGCCTGGCCGAACACCACGGCGGGACACCGCTGATCGCCGCGCCGGGCGCGGTGGGCGCGGCCTGGCTGGCGGCCCGGGTCCTGGACCCGGGGATCGACGCGAAGGTGCACGCGCGGTTGGCCGCCGGGGCCGCCGAGTGACGGCGTGAGCGATCCGAAGGCACGGCTCGCTCAGGCTGTGGTGGAGGCGCGCGAGGCCAAGGGCTGGTCAGGACCCCGACTCGCCCGGGCCGCGGGTTCGAGCACAGCGACTATCAGGGCTTTCAAGGATGCGGGAACGGGCTTCCGCGGCGGCGACTGCGCGCGCTACGCGCTTGAGGAAGCTCTGGGCTGGACGCCTGGAAGCGCGGCGGCGCTTCTCGGCGGGCACGAAGCGCTGACCGTGCCGGGTCTCGACCGGAGCCCACGGCCCTCCGAATGAGCTCCGGCAGCTGCGGCGGCTGCTGCTGAAGCGGGTCAGTTCTCTTCGGCAGGACGGCGCCGGACCCCGCCAGACCCCGCCAGACCCCCCAGACCAGGCCGGACCGCACCGGACCTGCGCACGCCGGCGTCGCCTCCCCGCCACCTCCGTTCGCAAGAATCCACACCAACCCAGATCGCGGGCACGATACCGCCGCGGGCGCCGGTTCCCGCACGCCACCGGCGGTGTGCCGATCCCACCGGGGGTGTCGCGGGTCGAGGCGGGGTCGTCAAAGGTCTGCGATGCCGTTGAGTTGTGGTGCGCACTCTGGCAAGATCCCACACAACGCCACAGCGGCACACCGGGTGCCCGCCGCGGGCGATCCGGGAGGTGGCGCATCCATGGCCGACGCCTGCGTGGTGGGGCTCGACGTCGGGGGCACGCACTCGCGCGCCGTGCTCGCCACCGCCGGCGGCCGCGTACTGGGGTCGGGGCGGGCCGGGGGCGGGAATCCGACCGTGCTCGGGGCCGGGCCGGCGATCGCGAACATCGTGGCCGCGCTGAAGGCGGCGCTCGGGGAGACGCCCGGGAAGCGGGTCGAGGCGTGCGTGGTGGGGTTGGCCGGTGTCAGCACCCTGATGGCCGACCCGCAGGCGCCGCGAGTGCTGGAGCAGGCCTGGGCCGACGCCGGGCTGGCGTGCCCGGTGCGGATCGTGTCGGACGTGACCGTCTCCTTCGCCGCCGGGACCCCGCACGCCGACGGCACGCTGCTGGTCTCCGGCACCGGCGCAGTGGCGGCCCGGATGCACGACCGCCTGCCCGCCCGGTTCCGCGACGGCTACGGCTGGCTGCTCGGCGACGACGGCTCCGGCTTCTGGATCGGCCGCCAGGCCGCGCGGGCCACCATCGCCGCCGTCGACGGCCGCGCGCCGATGGCCGAGCTCGCTAAAGCGGTGTTGGCGGCGCTGCTGGACCCGGAGCCGGGCCCGGACTCGTCGCCGACCACCGGGCGGACCGGATCGGTCACGAGCGGGCGCACGCGGCCGGAGACCGGGCTCGGCGGGCGGGGCGCGACGGCGACCGCGACCGAGGCCGCCCCGACCGCACCCTCGGCCCCTGATACCGCCGGCCCGGACACGGCCGGCGGTCCCGCACCGAGCCCCGCCCATCAGCCCTCGTCCACCCCATCGGCCACGCACCCGCCCGCCCCTGTTCCCCGGACCGTCACCCCCGCCACCACCCTGGCGGCCACCATCGGCGAGGGGTTCACGCTGCGCGGCCGCCGCCGCGCCTCCGAACTGGTGCGCGCCGTGACGGCGCAGCCGACGGTGGCGCTGGCCCGGCTGGCGCCGCTGGTGATGGCCGCGTACGAGCTCGGGGACCCGGCGGCCCGGCGGATCGTGGAGGAGGCGGCGCGGGTGCTGGTGGACAGCCTGGCCGGGGTCGGCCCGGTGGCCGGGGAGCCGGTGGTGCTCGGCGGGTCGGTGCTGGTCAGCCGGTCGCCGGTGTTCGACGCGGTGGCCGCCGCGGTGGGCCGGCGCTGGCCGGACTCGCCGGTCAGCCTGGCGCACGACGGCGCCGCCGGGGCCACCTGGCTGGCCGCCCGGGACCTGCTCGGCGAGCAGGCCGCGGCCCGGATCCACGCGGCGTTCACCGGCGATCCCGGACCGTCAGCAAAATTCTCATAAACAGTCGTTGACTGTTGTTGTTTTCGAGCTACTGTGACTCCTGCCGCCGACGGCTTCCGGGGTGAGGCAGGACCCTGACAAGAACGGCCGCCGTCGGCACCGGGTCGCGGCGCGTTCGGGCGTCGCCGCACCCATGTCGTGGCTCCACCATCACGCTCAGGCCTACCCCACAGGAGAGCTCCATGGTCAAGAACACGTCCGCCCGCCACAGCGTTTCCCGCGTCAAGCGCCGGGCGATCACCGCGCTCGCGGTCGGCGCCCTCGCCGGCACCGCGGCCCTGCTGCCCACCACGGCGCAGGCCTCCGGCACCCTGATCGGCGACGACGTGTCCTCCCACCAGGGCAATGTCAACTGGTCCGCCACCAAGTCCGCGGGCGCGTCGTTCTCGTACTCGAAGGCGACCGAGGGCACGTACTACACCAACCCCTACTTCGCCCAGCAGTACAACGGCGCCTACAACGCCGGCCTGATCCGCGGCGCGTACCACTTCGCCACCCCGAACACCACCGGCGGCGCCACCCAGGCCGACTACTTCGTCGCCCACGGCGGCGGCTGGTCGGCCGACGGCAAGACCCTGCCGGGCGCGCTGGACATCGAGTACAACCCCTACGGCGCCGAGTGCTACGGGCTGAGCCAGTCCAGCATGCGCAGCTGGATCGCCTCGTTCATCAACGAGTACCACGCCAAGACCGGCCGCTGGGCGGTCATCTACACCACCCTCGACTGGTGGTCGACCTGCACCGGCAACTACAGCGGCTTCGCCGGCAACGACCCGCTGTGGATCGCCAAGTACTCCAGCACCCCCGGCACGCTGCCGGCCGGCTGGAGCTTCTACACCTTCTGGCAGTACGCCGACTCCGGCTCCATGGCCGGCGACCAGGACCGCTTCAACGGCGACGCCAGCCGGCTGTCGGCGCTGGCCCTCGGCTAGGGCGAAGGAGAACCCTGATGCTCCTCGCATCCGGATCCCGGACCGCGCACCGGTCGCGCCGCGCGGCCGTGCTGGCGTCGGCGCTCACGACCGCGTCCGCGGTGCTGCTTCCGGCCGCGCACGGCTCGGCGTCGACGGTCGCCCCCACGGGCACCGCGGCGCCGGCCGCCAGCGCGGCCGCGCACGGCAACCCGCACCCCGGCTGGGCCCGAACCGTCTCCGGCCAGCTGGTCCGTGTCTCCCCCGGCCACGACACCACCCCGGTGCACCCGACGCCCGCGACGCACCCGGAGTCGGACTGGATGGGCTCGACCGTCGCGGCGCACGAACCGGCGGCCGCCGACACGCCGGCCCTGGCCCCGGCCTCGGTGCCCCAGCTCCCGGGCATCGACGTCAGCGCCTACCAGGGCAATTTGGACTGGGCCAGCATCGCCCCCTACATCGACTTCTCCTACGCGAAGGCGAGCGAGGGCAATTACTACACCAACCCGGACTTCTACAACCAGTACGTCGGGCCCTACGACCAGGGCCTGATCCGGGGTGCCTACCACTTCGCGACGCCCAACGACACCGGCGGCGCGACCCAGGCCGACTACTTCGTCAACCACGGCGGCGGCTGGTCCAGCGACGGCCTGACCCTCCCGGGCATGCTCGACATCGAGTACAACCCGTACGGGTCGGAGTGCTACGGCCTGAGCCGCTCCCAGATGACCAGCTGGATCTGGTCCTTCGTGAACGAGTACGCCTACCGCACGGGCGTCTACCCGGTGATCTACACGACCACCGACTGGTGGAACACCTGCACCAGCGAGGACCCCGGCTTCGCGAACTACGACCCGCTGTGGATCGCGAACTACGTCGCCTCCGGCGGCGGCCCGCTGCCCAACGGCTGGAGCTTCTACACCTTCTGGCAGTACGCCGACCACGGCTCGCAGCCCGGGGACCAGGACGTCTTCAACGGTCCCTACACACAACTCCAGGTCCTCGCCACCCGCGGCTGAGCACCTGACCGGCCCTCCGCGCGTCCCCGCCTCCACCCCCCGGAGGCGGGGACGCCGCCGTTTACGAAGTCCTTACGAAGCGTGCTCGGCGATCTCCGCCGGCGACCGGCGCGGCTACGGTTCGAGAAGCGGGTGCACCGCCGAGGACGACCATGAGGAGACGCCGTGGGCCATGACAGCAGCCTGCCTCCCGACGGCGAACTCGCCGCCCGGCTGCGAGGCGGCGACGAGGCCGCGTTCCGGCTGGTGCTGGACGCGTGGTCCCCGTCGATGCTCCGGCTGGCGCGCTCCTTCGTGGCGACCGCGCACTCCGCCGAGGAGGTCGTGCAGGAGGCGTGGCTCGGCGTGATCCAGGGGGTCGGCCGGTTCGAGGGCCGTTCGTCGCTGAAGACCTGGGTGTTCCGCATCTTGGTCAACACCGCCAGGAACCGCGGGGCGAAAGAGAGCCGCACCCTGCCGTTCAGCAGCCTGCTACCGGAGGACGAAGGCCCCACGGTGGACCCGTCTCGGTTCCGGCCCGGCTCGGACCCATATCCCGGGCACTGGAATCCCGGGCAGAAGCCGCAGCCCTGGATGCTCCCTGAGACGGCGATGCTGCGGGCCGAGGCGCGCCGCGTCGTCGGCGCCGCGCTGGCCGCCCTGCCGGACCGGCACCGGATCGTGGTGACACTGCGCGATGTCGAGGGTTACAGCTCCGAGGAGGTCTGCGCGATGCTGGGCATCTCGGCGGGCAACCAGCGGGTCATCCTGCATCGCGGGCGGGCGGCCGTGCGGGCCCGGTTGGAAGAGTACTTCGGCGATCCCCTTCCGGAGCGCAGTCCGGCTTTGGCCTGTCAACCGGCTTGAGAAGACAGAGCGGCGCGGTGCGGGGCTCGGGCCGCCACACCGCGCCGCCGTCCTGTCCGGCGATCGCCTACCGCGTCACCGCCGCCATCCCCGCCGAGCTCGCCGGGAGCCCGGTCGCCACGACGCCCACGGCGCCGGGCGTGCCGTCGGCGGCCAGCGCCACGGCGTCGATCCGCCCGCCCGCGTTGTCCAGGATCCACAGCGCGCGCCCGGAGACCGCGGCGTCGCCGACGTGGCCGCCCGGGGCCGCGGCGGTGGCGTCCAGCAGCCGCAGAGCGCCGTCGGCGCCGACGGCGTAGGTGGAGACGGTGCCTGATCCGGCGTTCTCGACGTAGGCGGTCCGGCCGTCGGCCCCGACGGCGACCCAGCACGCCGCCGTCTGCCCGTCGGGCAGCGCGGCGGTGGTGGTGCGCAGCGCGCCGTGCCGCACCTGGTAGGCACTGGCCGAGCTGGCGCCGGCCCCGCCGCCCACGTTCGACACCACCGCCGTGCCGCCGCGCCCGAAGGCGAACCCGAACGGCGTCCGGCCGGCCGACGCGCTCTTCGCCGCCGGACCCGGCGCACCGAAGTAGTCGAGCGCGAACACGTCGATCGTGCTGGAGCCCTTCTCGGTCACCACCAACGCGCCGCCGTCCGGCGTCACGGCGACCTCGGCCGCGCCGGCGGTGCCCGCCGACAACGGCTGCCGGCCGATCCGGTACAGGTCGCCGCCGAACCGCCAGAACGCGGTGACGCTGTCGGCTCCCAGAACGTAGACGCGGTCGCCGGACGCCGCGACGCTGACCGGCGTGCTGCCCGTGGCGGTGGCGCCCAGCAGGTGCAGCGCCCCGGACGGCCCGACGGAGAAGGCCGAGACGGTGTCGGATCCCGCGTTGACGGCGTAGAGCGTGCGGCCGCCGTCGGCGACGGTCACCGCGCCCTGCGATCCCAGCCCGCCGCCGTTGCCCGCGCCGCCGGTCGGATAACGCCCGACGAGCGCCCCGTCGCCGTGGTAGGCGACGATCTCGTTGCCCGCGGCGGCGTTGGTCTCCACATAGACGGTGGTGCGGGACGCGCCCGACGCGCCCGGCCCCTGGTGGTCCGCCGCCTGCGCCGGTACCGCCACGGCCACCGCGCTCAGTGCCCCGGCCGCCACGGCGGCCCGGGACAACGCGTTCTTGGTGTTCACTGCGATTCCCTCCGAAGAAGTGCTCGGGTCCTTGACGGAGGGGCAGTGTCGGCGAAGTGCCCAGGCGTTACAGACGATCTGAACGAGGTGTGGTCCGGAACGCCTCGATCAGCGTGGCGCGCGCCTCACCGGACAACACGGCGTCGGAGGGTTCGCCGGGTGCTCCGAGGGAGCCGAGGGTTCCGACGGTGCGGCGGAACTGCTCCACATAGGTCTCACAACCGTCGCATTCGGTCAGATGTGCGACGAACCGCGCTTCGTCAGCCGGCGGCAGCGCGCCTTCCAGGAACACGGTGACCGATTCGACGAACTCGTCGCAGCCCATGGCTCCCGCCTTCCCTCACACTCCGGCACGGTCCATTGGATCACAAACGCGCCGCGGTGGCGGGCGCCCGGCGCGTCGGGCATGATCCTTGCGTGACCCCCGACGAGCTGCTCACCACCACCCGCACCGTCCGCAAGCGCCTCGACCTGGACCGGGAGGTGCCGCGCACGGTCATCGAGGACTGCGTCCGGATCGCGCTGCAGGCCCCCAGCGGCTCCAACCGCCAGGCCTGGCAGTGGGTCGTGGTCACCGACCCGGAGCAGCGGGCGGCGATCGGCGCGGTGTACCGGAAGTCCTGCGAGACGTACCTGGAGTCTCAGGGCGCTGCCGGCAGGCTCTTCTCCGAGGACCCGGAGCGCAACCGGGTGCAGAAGCGGGTGCACGACAGCGTGGCGTACCTCGCCGACCGGATGGGCGACGTCCCGGTGCTGGTGCTGCCCTGCCTGCGGGTGGCCTCCGGCCGCCTGCCGTCCGGGAACCAGGCGGGGATGTGGGGCTCGATCCTGCCGGCGGCGTGGAGCTACTGCCTGGCGGCGCGCGCCCGCGGGCTCGGCACCGCCTGGACGACGCTGCACCTGGCCTACGAGGAAGAGGTCGCCGCGATCCTGGGCCTGCCCGACGACGTGTTCCAGACGGTGCTGATCCCGACCGCCTACTACACCGGCGACACCTTCAAGCCGGCGCCGCGGCAGCCGGTGTCAGAGGTCTTGCATTGGGACCGGTGGTAGGCGGCCGGGATCGGAGGTCCGGCACCGGCTTCGGTCAGCCGCGGAGCGTGGCCTGGACCGGGCCGTTGAACGGGGCGAGGGACAGGACCGTCTTCGGCGCGCGCAGTCCTTCGTCGTCCGCGTAGACCTTGCGCACCGCGTCGAAGGGCACCTCGCCCGCGGTCAGCTCGGCGGGCATGTCGAACAGCGCCCGGGTGTCCTCGGCGAAGTCCTCGTCGCTGTCGGCCCCGGCGCCCCAGACGTCCCACAGCAGCGTCTCGACCTTGTTGAGCGCCGCCATGTCCAGACGCACGCTCCCGGCCACGAACCAGGCCCCGACCAGCGGCCGCACGCTGTCCTGGTGCCCGTAGGCGTCCGGGTCCGCCCCGCCGGAGCGGATGGCCCGCCAGGCGGCTCCCGCGACGAGGAAGCGGTCCCGGGGCACGTCCATCGGGTCGAAGTCGACGCCGTGCGCGGCGGCGACCGCCGGATCGGCGAGCTGCGCGTCGGCGAGCAGCCAGCCGCGCTCGGCGTCCCAGTACTCGGTGACGACGTGGTCGCCGTGAAGCGGCCCGAAGTAGTCGGCGAAGCCGATCCGCACCCGGGCCGGGATCCCCGCGTGGCGCAGCATCGAGCAGTGCAGCAGCGAGAAGTCGCGGCAGACGCCGACGAAGCGGTCGCCGGGCCGCCGCGGACGGGTCAGCGGGGCGTCGTCACGGCCGACGATGAGACGCAGGATGTCGTCGGCGTACCGGGTCTCGGCATCGTCGCGGAGGCGGTCCTCGGCGATGGCGTGCCCGAACAGGCCGCCCTCGGCACGGTGGACGAGCAGGCCGCGGACGGCGCGCGCCAGCGCGGCCGGGTCGGCCGGCCCGGCGGACAGGTCGGCTTCGTAGCGGTCGGCGAGCGCGCCGGGATCGGAGAACGAGCTCTGGGCGCGGTAGTAGGCCGACTCTTCGGGCGAAAGCTGGAACGTGGGCATGCGGACCCTCCCCGTGGACGATGGGCACCGGACGCCGGCGGGCTGCCGGGCCGACGGCGTCCACGCTGCCAAAATTCGGCGGCGAATATCAACATTTCGGCTGCTTCAGGACCCTGACACCACTGCGACGCGAACCGCCGACCGGCCCCGAGGCCGGTCGGCGGTTCGCGTTTCAGCTCCGAATCGTTCAGCCCTCGTCCGGCCCCCGCCGCCGCTCCTGCCTCCGCAGGTACCGCTCGAACTCCCTCGCGATCGCCTCTCCACTGGCCTCGGGCAGGTCCGCGGCGTCCTCGTTGTCGCGCTGCTCCTCCAGTGTGCGCACGTACTCGCCGACCTCGGCGTCGTTCTCGGCCAGCTCGTCGACGCCGGCCTCCCAGGCCTGGGCCTCCTCGGCCAGGCGCTTGGTGGGCACCGACAGATCCAGCACGTCCTCCAGCCGCCGCAGCAGCGCCAGCGTCGCCTTCGGCACCGGCGGGTGCGCCACGTAGTGCGGCACCGCGGCCCAGAACGACATCAGCGGGATGCCCGCGTAGCGGCACGCCTCCTGGAAGACTCCGGTGATGCCCACCGGTCCCTCGTAGGTGGGCGGCTCCACGTCGAACAGCGCCTGGTACGCCTCGTCGGCGCTGGTGCCGGTCACCGGCGTGGGGCGGGAGTGCGGCACATCGGCCAGATACGCCCCGAGCGTGACGATCTGCCCCACGCCCAGGTCCCGCGCCAGGCCCAGGATCTCCTCGCAGAACGACCGCCACCGCATGTTCGGCTCGACACCGTGCACCAGGACCAGGTCCCGGGGCTCCTCGTGCGCGTCCCCGGGCAGCAGCCGGGTGGGCGCCCGCACGATCGAGAACCGCGTGGTCGGCCAGATCACCTGCCGCACGTCGTCCACCGCGGCCAGCACCGGCCGGTGCACCTGGTAGTCGTAGTAGTCCTCACCGTCCAGCGCCGCGAACACCCGCCCGCCGCCCGCATAGGCCTCGGCCAGGTGTTTCACCGCGTTGGAAGCCGCCTCCCCCGCGTCGTTCCACCCCTCGAACGCCGCCACCATCACCGGGTCGGCGAGCTCCGGGATCCCGTCCAGCTCGATCACAGACCAGCCCCCTCGTCCTCGACCAACACCCCTCGGACGCCCGCCCCGCCGACGCCCCGAACCCCTTCCGGGCTGATGTCGTATCTGGTCATGGCCCTCCCCCGGCAGCCGGAGCCCCACCCCGAAGCAGGCTCTTCGCGGACCGTTCTGAAATCGCAGTGCACATCCCCAGCCTACTTCCCGCCCGTGAGATGCGGTCGGTCGAGGGCGCAGGCACCGGAAGGGGAGGCCCCGGGCGGCCCCGGGGGCGGTCCCGGGCGCCGCGCGCCGACGGGGGTGAATAAGGGTTCGAATATCTTTCGCCCCGAGGAGCGGGGTAGGTGATATCCCGCGCCTGTTCGCCGCGGGGAACCGCCCTGACGGCGGCCGAGCGCGGTTCGGACGGGCCGCCGGCGTAAGGGGCTCCTTGCTTACCTCGAACCTTTGACGCACACTCGCCGTTGAGACGACGCAGGACTCTGCGCCTGCGGATCCGGAGCGCGGCCACGCCCGGTACGTGCCGCACCGCAACGACGCGGTGTGCCGAGAGCCGATCCAGGAGCGCACCAGTGGCCGTCCCGAGAATCCTGTTCGCCGTCCCCCTGCTGGTCCTCGGCGCCGCCGCGCCGGCACTGGCGCACCCGGCGGCCGCGCCGGCGGGCCGTGCGAACCTCGTGGGGATGCGCCAGGAGTCGTTCAGCCGGGACACCGTGACGCTGCACGTCGGCGACACCCTGGAGCTGTTCAACGACTCCGACTTCCTGCACGTCGTCGCCCCGGGCCGGGACGCCCGGGTCGCCGACCAGGCCGGCGAGCCGCGCTTCGGGGCACGGGACGTGGTCAGCGTGCCGCGCGGCACCGCCTACCAGACCATGACCTGGGGTGCGCCCGGCACTTACCACGTGACCTGCACGCTGCATCCCGAGATGAACCTGACGGTGGTCGTGCTGCCGTCTTCCTGACCCCCGGCCCGGCGTGGCCGCGCCGGACCGGGAGACCCGCCGCTTCGAGACACCGGGAGGAGGTCAGCAGATGAAGTCCCTCAAGTGCTCCTTCAAGCACGCACGGTACGCGATGGGCTCGCTCACGGGCGTGCTCTTCGCCGCCTGCGGCGGTGGCTCCTGATGATCGGCGCCGCCTGAGCCCGGGCGGCTGACCCGGGCCCGGGCGGTCAGGAGAGGCGGGGCGCCGGGCCGGCGGACACTGACGGCCCGGCGCCCCGCACCACCCACCGTCGCTGCTCCTTGATCGAGAGGCCCGCAGGTGTTCCAGACCGGTATCCGACAGTTCCGCATGGCGATGGCCATGGTGTCCGGGCGCCGCATCCGGCCGGAGGTGATCGAGAAGCTGATCGCCGACGCCGCCGCGACGCTCGCCGAGTTCGGTGCGCCAGGCGACGACGTCCGGGAACTGCTGGAGGGCCCGTTCGCCGACCCCGAGGCGCGGGAGCACTTCCAGACCCAGGGCGTCCGGCGGACGCTGCGCCGGCTCGACCGGCACTCCCCGTTCTACCGGCGGCGCCTGGCCGAGGCCGAGGTCTCAGCGCTCGACATCAAGGGCTTCGAGCCGGCGTCCCTGCACCGGATCCCGGTCACCACCAAGGACGAGCTGGTGCGGTACGCCCGCGAGTTCGTCTGCGACGACGTGCGGCCGCACCTGTCCACCCGCACCACCGGCACCACCGGCAAGCCGGTCGAGATCTGGCTGTCGGTCTACGAGGCGCGGCTGTGGCCGGCGCTGGCGGCCCTGGCCGGCCTGCTGCGGCACGAGATCAGCCCGGACGACCTGCTCCAGGTGAACCTCAGCTCCCGCGCGACCGCCGCGGTCCAGCACGACATCGAGGTCTGCCGCCTCGTCGGGGCCCGGACCCGAGTGCTCGGCCTGGTGCCGGCCGGCCAGAGCCTGGACGCGCTGCTGGAGGGCGCCACCATCCTCGGGACGTATCCCAGCTACCTGGCCGGACTGCTCACCGAGGCCCGGGCCCGGGGCCTGTCCGCCCGGGACTTCACGCTGCGGCGCATCGACGTGGCCGGCGAGCTGCTGTCGGCGGCCGTGGCCGACGGCGCGCGCGAGACGTTCGGCGCCGAGGTCACCGACACCTTCGCGATGACCGAGGTGCTGCCGCTGTCCGGGCGCAGCTGCGAACGCGGCCATCTGCACCCCGACCTGAACGTCGGCCTGGTCGAGGTGGTGCGGCTGGACGAGGACGCCCCGGCCGCCCCCGGCGAGCTCGGGCGCATGGTGGTCACGCCCTACTTCCCCTACCGGGACTGCATGCCGCTGCTCCGGTACGACACCGGGGACCTGGTGCGGCGCCTGCCCGAGGACACCCCGCGGTGCAGCCTGGCCGGCATCCCCGGGGTGTCGGCGATCCAGGGCAAGGCCTCGCTGCTGGTCCGCACCGCCGACGGCCCGGTCACCACGCGGGACGTCCTGGAGGTGATCGAGGGCCTGCCGACCCGCCCCTGGCCGGCCCGGTTCCGCGCCTGGGCCGGCGACGACGGCCGGCTGCGGGTCTGCGTCCCCCGGTCGGTCCTCGACGACCTCGGCTCCGACACGGCCGGACTGGCCGAGGAGTTCGCGGAGCGGGGCATCGACTGCGCCGTCGAGATCGCCGCCCCGGACGCGACGCCGCGCGCGGTCCGCGCGGACCTCACCGAGACCACGTTCCCCGGCGCGGAGGCGCCGGCCCGCCCTCTGGAGCCGCACCATGTCTGACCTGCTCGTCCGCCAGAGCATGCTGCAGCTCGCCGTCACGATCTGCGCCTCGCTCGGCGTCACCGCCGCCGCGGTCGCCTACCTGCGCCGCTACCGGCTGGAGCGGCCGGCGATCGGCACGTTCGACCTCCGGGACGTCACGATCCTGATGACGTTCATCGTCGTGCTCCCGCTGTTCTACCTGAGCCTGCCGTACTGGGTCCTGACCCCGTTCCTGGTCCTGACCTTCGGCGGCGCGCTGTCGATCGGCCTGCGGCCGGTGCTGCCGCGCGGCGCCGCGTGGACCGTGATCGGCGTCCTGCTCGGCGCGAACCTGTGGGTGGCGCGCACGATGCTCGGCACCCAGACCGGATGGCAGCTGTACTGGGTGTGCGTCGGCCTGGTGGTGTTCGGCGCCGCGGTGTGCGTGTCGAACCTGTACGTCCAGGGCGGCATGCGCCTGCGGCACGCCGCCTGGTTCACCCTCGCGCTGGCGGTCTACGACTTCACGTTCAGCACCGTGCTGCCGCTGACGCCCAAACTCGCCGACCGGTTCCAGGGCCACCCGCTCAACGCCGCGATCGGGATGCGGTGGGACGTGTTCAACGCGGCGATCGGGGTCGGCGACCTGCTGGCGTTCGCCGTGTACGCGGCCGCCGCCTACAAGGCGTACGGCGCCAGAGCGATGCGCCTGGTGTTCCCCCTGGTGGTGGTCTTCGGCGCCGCCGCACCGAGCCTGACGCCCCTGGTCCTGCACACGTTCACCCGGGGCAGCCTGAACATCGTGGTGCCGGTGCAGTCGTGGTTCGGCCCGCCGGCCTTCCTGCTCTACCGGTGGATGCGCGCGCACTACGGTCCCGAGCGCACCACCGCGCAGTTCCGGGCGGACCTGGACGCCGAGCAGGTCGTGCGCGGGCTTCCGCACAGTCAGCCGGTGCCGGTGAACAACTGAGGAAGCCGGATACGACGAACGTCCTTCTCGGCGCTCGGTGCCGCGGAGCGCCGAGAAGGACGTTCAGGCGGCTCAGCTCGCTGTCACCGCGGGCCTCAGAATCACCGGCAGCCGCTGATGCCCGTTGGAGATCAGCGACTCCACCGGCACCAGCTCCGCCTCCGGCGCGAACGCCAGATCCGGGAAGCGGGTGAACAGCATGCGCAGCACCGTCTCCGCCTCCATCCGCGCGAGCTGTGCGCCGAGGCAGAAGTGGACGCCGTGGCCGAAGGCGAGGTGGTCCTTCAGGGAGCGGGTGATGTCGAAGACATCGGCGCTCGTGCCGTGCAGGTCGGGGTGGCGGCCGACGGCGGCGTAGGAGGCGAGGATGGCGTCGCCCTGGTGGATGGTCACCCCGCCGGGCAGCTCGATGTCCTCGACCGCGTAGCGCAGAGGAAGGTGGGCCACAGGCGACTCGAAGCGGAGGGTCTCCTCGACGACGTCCAGCCACTGGGCCTTGCCCTCGTCGAGCTTGGCGCGCTCTTCGGGGTGGGTCAGCAGCAGGGTGACGCCCTGGTCGATCAGGTTCACGGTGGTCTCGTAGCCCGCGGAGATGACCAGCAGCAGGGTGTCGAGCAGCTCCTGCTCGGTGAGGGCCGACCCGTCGCCCTCGTCGTCCTGGTCGTCGCGGGTGGCGATGAGCAGGGAGGTCATGTCGTCGCCGGGGTTCTCGCGCTTCTCGGCGACGAGGCCGGCCAGGACCTCGTAGAGCCGCACGGCGTTGGCGCCGGCCTCCTCCGGGGACAGGGTGGTGTCGAACACGGCGTCCACCAGGCCGCGGAAGTCCTGCTGGGCGGCCGGCGACAAGCCCATCAGGGAGCTGATGACCTGGATCGGCAGGGGGACGGCGAGGTGCTCGCGCAGATCGACGCTCTCGCCGGGCGGGGTGGCCGCCACGGCGTCGAGCAGGGCTTCGGTCATCTCCTCGATCCGGGGCGCCAGGGCGGCGACCCGGCGGGCGGCGAAGGCCGGGCTGACCAGGCGGCGCAGCCTGCGGTGGTCGGAGCCGTAGGCGGTGAACATGTTGCTCACGCCGACCCACAGGGCCAGCGGCCACTTGCCGACGATCTCGTCGGGGAACTTCGGCCAGTGCTGCGCGGCGTCCTTGGACACGCGCGGGTCGATCAGGAGCGCCTTGAGGACGCCGGGATCGGCGACCGCCCACACCTGCTGGCCCAGCAGGTCGACGCGCGCCGCGGGGCCGTGCGTGCGCAGGTATTCGCTCTCCGTGTGGCGGTTCGCACCGGTCGGATCAAGAGTGAGCACGTGCTGGTCCATACGGGAGCCTTCCATCGCGGACGAGTACTAAGAACGTGTACCAAATACGTGGACGAACTACGAGGGCGGACAACTACTGCCAACGAGGAGCACGGTCGGCGGGTTCAGCGTGATCGACAGGTTCAACGGGTTCAGCGGGTACGGCGGCTGCGGCGGCTTCAGCGCGGCGAGCCGGGCACGATCACCGGCAGCGCGGCCAGTCCCCGGGCGAACGGCCCGGGCCGCCAGACCAGCTCGTCGGCGGGCACCGCGAGCTCCATCTCGGGCAGCGCGTCGAGGATCTGGTCGACGGCGGCCTGCGCGATCAGGTACGCGGCCGACTGCGCCGGGCAGGCGTGCGGACCGGCGCTCCACGCGAGATGGGCCCGGTTGCCGGCGCGCTGGTCGGAGGCGATCGCCGGATCGTTGTTGCACGCCGACATGCTGATGACGACCGGCTGGTCCGCGGGCAGCCAGACCCCGTCGATCTGCACCGGGTACGGCGGATAGGAGATGGCGTAGTTGGCCATCGGCGGGTCCTGATACAGGACCTCGTCCAGGGCGTCCCGCACGGTCAGGTTCCCGTCCAGGACGTCACCGGAGAAGCGCTCGTCGGTGAGGATCAGCAGCAGGGCGTTCGCGATCAGGTTCTGCTGCGGCTCGATCCCCGCGCCGTAGAGCGTGGCGAGCTGGTGCACCATCTCCGGGACGTCCAGCTCCGACTCGTGCTGCAGCAGGCGGGTGGTGACGTCGTTCGCAGGGTGCTGTTTCTTCAGGAGGACCAGTTCGGCCAGCGCCTCGGCGAGCATCGCGTTGCCGGCCTCGGCGTCGACGCCCTCGAAGATCTTGGCCATCCCGGTCGCGACCCGCTGCCCGATCTCCGGCGGGCACCCCAGCAGCGTGTTGAGGACCTGGAACGCGAGCGGGTACGCGTACTGCGTGATCAGGTCCGCCTCGCCGGCCCGGGACAGGTCGTCGATCAGGCCGATCGCGACGTCCTGGACCACGGCGCGCAGGCCGTGCAGGTCGACGCCGCCGAGACTGTGGACGTTCGCCTTGCGGTAGCGGGCGTGCTCGACGCCGGAGCTGCGCAGCGCGTTCGGCCGCCACTCCATCATCGGCTTGACGGGGCAGGTGTCGGCGACGCCCTTCTCCCACCGGCGGGGGTCGGCGGGGAAGCGCTCCTGGTCGTGCAGGATCCTCAGGGCGGTGTGGTAGCCGATCACGAGCGTGGCGGGCACGTCCGGGTGCAGCAGGACCGGGACCAGCGATCCGTGCCGGCGTCGCATCTCCGCGTACGCGCCGTGCGGGTCGGCGGCGAACTCCGGGGTGTACATGGGGACGCGCGAGAGCTCGGGGGTGGCGTCGGCGGCTGCCTCGGTGGTCACGCGAGCAGATCCCTTCGGCTGGTGAGGTGTTCGACGAGCACGATCAGCGCCTTGGCGGACGAGGACTGGTCGCGGGCGTCGCAGACGGTCAGGGGGGTGGTCGGGGCGAGGTCCAGCGCCTCGCGGATCTCCTCCGGCGGGTAGCGGCGCGCGCCTTCGAACTCGTTGACGGCCACCGTGTAGGGCAGCCCCCGCTTCTCGACCGCGCTGAGGATCTCGTCGGAGTGGTCCAGGCGCCGGGTGTCGACGAGCACCAGCGCGCCCAGCGCGCCGCGCGCCAGCTCGTCCCACATCGGCAGGAACCGGTGCTGGCCCGGGGTGCCGAACAGGTACAGCGCCACGCCCCCGAAGGTCCGGCGCCCGAAGTCCATGGCCACCGTCGTCGAGGTCTTCGCGGGCAGCCCCGCCAGGTCGTCGACGCCGACGCTGGCCTCGGTGATCGTCTCCTCGGTCCGCAGCGGCTTGATCTCCGAGACGCTGCCGACGAAGGTGGTCTTGCCCACGCCGAAGGGGCCGGCGACGAGGAGCTTCACCGATCTGGTGACGGTGCCGGGCAGATAGGCGACCTCAGACGAGTTGGCGGAGCCCACGGAGCACCTCTTTCAGCACGTCGATATCGGGGACGTCAGCATTCTGGGCGGGGACGGCGAGGTGTCCGGAGTCCATCAGCGCGGACGCCAGGATCATCACGACCGACGGCGGCAGGTCCAGGTGGGCGGCGATCTCGGCGACCGACAGGGCGCCGTTGCGGCTGCACACGCCCAGCACCCGGCGCTGTTCGGGGGCCAGGCCCTGGGCCGGCGCGTCCTGCGCCACCAGCAGGGTCACCAGCCCCAGCTCCCGGGTGGGGCGCACGACGCCGCCGGTCATGACGTACGCGCGCACCAGGCCGGGATCGCGCCGCGGCCGGCTCATGGCCGGCGGGTCTCGCTGGTGAGCTCGTTGCCGAGGCGCGAGGCGAGGTCGTTCATCCGGTGGACGATCAGCCCCGCGTCCGCCGTGGGCTCGGCGCACACTCCCAGCATCGCGTTCTGGCCCGCGGCGGTCACCAGCACCAGCGCCTGGTCGTACTCGATCAGGTTCTGGCGCAGCCGGTTGTCTCCGTCTCCGCACAGCGCGGCCAGGGCCTTGCCCAGCGACTGGACCCCGCTGACGGCGGCGGCGAACGCGTCGGCCTCGTCACGGGTGATCGACTCGGAGTGCGCCATGCGCAGTCCGTCCCCGGAGATGAGGACGGAGTAGCGCACCCCTTCGATGTCCAGGCTGCTGAGCATCCAGGTCAGCTTGTTGTTCGCGTCAGCCGGCGGGGCGGTGGTGCTCACGGCTATCGGGTCCCTTCTGCGTCTGCGGGGTCGGCGGGCGTGGCCGCGCGTTCGGCACTGTGGGCACCGCTCTGCCACGCCGCCGCGACGCTGGCCCGCGGGGGCGTGGTGCTCAACACCGGCGGGAGGGGCTGCGTGTCGGCGGTGGCGCTGTGGCGCTTGCGGCGCGGCAGGCCGGTGCCGGTCACCTCGACGGGTTCGGCGGGCGCGGGCTCGGCCGCCGGGCCGGGCTCGGCCTCGACCTCCGCGGTGAGCAACGCCTCGGGGATGAACAGCGCCGCCCGTGTCCCGCCGAAGGGACTGCCCGACCCGTCCACGGACGCCTGGAATCCGTAGCGCCGGCTGAGCGCGGCCACCGTCGGGAACCCGATCTTCGGATGCGGGCCGAGCCGGTGCAGGTCGACCGGCTCCTGGCCGGACAGGATCCGCCGCGCGGCGTCCAGCTGCTCGCTGTTCATGCCCACGCCGGCGTCGTCGACGATGATCGTCACGCCGTGGTGGCCCTCCTGGAACGTGACGTCGACGAAGGACCCGGGCGGCGAGTAGCGGGCGGCGTTGTCCAACAGGGTGGCGACCGCGTGCACGGCGGGCTCGACGGCCTGGCCGACCACCTGCCGGCCGAGTTCCCGCGGCCGGATCCGCTGGTAGTCCTGGATGCGCCCCATCGCGCCGCGCACCACGTCGGTCATCGACTGGGCCGGCCACCGCCGCCCGGGCAGACCGCCGCACACGACGACGTAGGACTGGGCCTGACGGATCATCTGCTGGACGGTGTGGTCGATGAGGGTGAGCGTCTCGAAGGTCTCGTCGCCGCGATGGCGCCGCATGCCCTCCGTGACGACCTTGCTCAGGTTCGCGCCGAGGCTGACGACGGTCTCGGCGAAGGACCGCACGGCCGACTCGGTGGTCTGATGCGCCTCCCCCTCCACGCGCTTCCGCACGGCTTCGGCCGCCTCGAGCTGGAGCCCGCGGAGGCCGGCGGTGTAACGCTGCGCAAGAACGTTCACGTTCCGGGCGAAGAGCGTCCCCCCGAGCGACGGCGCCACGGCGAGAGCCGGAACCGGCGCGGGCGCGTCGCCGACCGTGTCGGACGCCGCCGGAAGGCCGACCGCCACCAGCTGCGCCACCGCGGCGTCCCGGGCCGCGCAGGCTTCCTCCAACCCGGCGACCCGCACCCGCAGTCGCCGGGTGCCGCGGACCAGATACCCGACCACTGCGATCGCCGCGACAAGGGCGACAGCCGTGCACCACAGGGCTATATCAGGATTCATCCGTCTTCTCAATCAGGTCTACGCAGGAAGCATTTGGAGCACAGCGAGCACTCTGTCGCCGATGTGACCGCCGACGCACAGAGAGCGAACTACGGCGCCTGACACTACCGCAGAGATGCGAAAACAACAGACGGAGGAACGTTCGATATTTTGATCTAGTGAAGTCGGGCGAGTTGGCTGCTGTTGGTGTGGCTTCGCGTTCGCGCCCAAGGGCGGGGCGCGATGCCTCTGGCGGCCCTCCGG